>NZ_JBHVST010000014.1:0-167621 GCF_042885015.1 Streptomyces sp. NPDC058086
GTGGTCGCCTGGTTGTGGATGAGCCGGGCGGACCGGGAAGCGCCGCCCTCCGGCGTCCCCCCGGACTCCGGGGTGGGTGAAGTCGTCGTACTCATAGCTGCCTCCATGCCTCCGCGCGTGGAAGAGTGATCCCGGCCCTGTCACAAGAAGAGCCGGCGCCAGGTCTCCGGCCCCGGACAGCCGTCCGCCGCGCCGCCACGCCAGCCCTGCGTCCGCTGGAACGCCTCGACGCCCCGCCGGTCCGCCTCGCCCCAGCGCGACCCCGGACCCGACGTGTAGTACTTGCCGAACCCCTTCTTCACGAGTTGCTCCCCGAGTCGGGTGACGAACTCGTTGTCGGCGCCCGGCCGGAACAGCCCGCGCCCCGGATAGCGGGGCACGGACAACACGGACGGAACAGACGGCGCGGACGGAACAGACGGCGCGGACGGAACAGACGGCGCGGACGGAACAGACGGCGCGGACGGAACAGACGGCGCGGACGGAATGGTCGGGACGGAGGGGGCGGCGGGCACGGACGGGGCCGAGAACCCCTTCGTCCCCGGTCCGCCCACCGACGGGGCCCCCGGCGCGGGCCTCCCCGTCGCCGAAATGTCCCTGCCCTTCCTCCCCACCAGGTAGGACCAGGTCCCCGGCCCAGGCAGCCCGTCCGCGTCCGTGCCGCGCCAGCCCTGCGCCCGCTGGAACGCCTGGGTGGCCCGCCGGTCCGCGTCCGACCAGCTCGATCCGGATCCGGTCGAGTAGAAGCGGTCCGCGCCGCGTTCCACGAGGAGCCTGCTCAGCCGGGTGACTTGGGGGTTGTCCGCGCCGGGGCCGAAGAAGGACCGGCCCGGGTAGCGGCTGCTCGTGACCCCCGGCGCCGAGGCGGCCGCGCCGCTCTTCCCCTCGGCCAGCCCCTTGTAGCGGTAGGGCACATAGCGGTCCGAGTTGGTCCAGTAGGCGTACGGAGTGGACTGCCCGCGGGTGTGCGGGCGCGTCTGTTCATAGGCGAGGTAATACGTGTGGGTGTAGTCCGACCAGCCGCCGAAAAGAACGACGTGCGAGCCCTTCTCGGGATCCGCCGGATTGTGGAAGAGGAGTATGTCGCCGGGCTGCAACTGGTCGCGTGAAATGCGTACGCCGAACGTGCCGAGACTGCCCGTCCACTCGTTTCCCGGCAGGTTCCAGGCCATCGAGACAAAGCCCGAACAGTCCTGCCGGTATCCGTCGGCCCAGTACTCGGACATGCTGTACGGCACCCGCGAGGCGACCCACTTCTTGGCCCGGTTGATGATCGCCGCCCGGGTGGTCGCGGGGAGCTCGCCCCCGGCCCCGGGCTTCGCGGGCCCCGTCGGGCCCCCGTCCACGCCGTGCAGCGGGGCCTTGTCACCTTGCGGGGTGCCGGGCTCGTCACCTCGGGGGTCGCCCGGCCGGGCGGGTCCGTGCGCGGCGGCCACGGCCGGCACCGACTGGCCCGCGGCGAGGACGGTGCCCGCCGCGGCCAGCAGCAGCGCGCCCCGCGCCGCCGGGTGTCCCACGGGCCCGGGCAGTACGGAAGGGGGAATGACGCGCCGCCAGTGCACGCATCCGGGGCAATCGCAATCGCTCGCGGGATCGAATTCCTCGAACACCGGAGACTCCATGAGATTCCCCTCACACCACAGGTCCATATCTCCGCACTTCTGCACACTCGCCAGTTTCGCAACTGTCGTCTCTTGTCGCATGTTGACGGTCCGAATGATGTACAGGGACCACTTTCGGCCGGTCCGGGACACCTCGCCGCTCACTTCACGGCACCCCTGTGGTCCGGAGCACCCTCTCCGGTCGGGTAGAGTTCTCGGGTCAGCAGGCGCCGCTAGCTCAGTTGGTTAGAGCAGCTGACTCTTAATCAGCGGGTCCGGGGTTCGAGTCCCTGGCGGCGCACCGACACCGAAGGGCTCCTCACCAGCGTGAGGGGCCCTTCGGCTTTACGGGCGGGGCGAGCCCCCCGGCGGGGACACGCAGTGCAAAGAGGTGCACAGGGGCGCATACGGGCCGGGCATATGCGCCCGGCGTATGGGGCGGTGACCCCATCTTCGTACACGCGTCCCAATTAGCGCGTATGACCGGTTAACACCGCGTTTCGCATCTTGCGATCATGATGAACACCGTAGAACCCTGGGCTTCAAGGGACTGTCGATACGTGACAGTTGGGGGTATGGCCGGTTGCGACCATGGGGGGTTGGGGGCCCCGTTCATGAATCGATGCCGAGGGGGGCATCATGCAACCGGAAGGTCGCATTTCTATGTCTCCATTGTGTGGAGGATGTGGTGGTGCCGACCTGCCAGCATGCGTCCGTGACGGTCAAGGGGGACTCGAACGGGCGACAAGAACCGACGAACACGCACCTGGACGTGCGTGCGGGGGGAATGACTCATGACGTCGACGCCGAAGGGCGCCCGGCAGAACTTCGACCCGTCTGAGACGACCCAGCTCCGGATGCCATCGCACCGGACCGGCAGCAATTTCCGCAGGATCAAGAAGACCCTGCCGAGATACGACTACGAGCACTACAGCCGGCTCGCGGGTCCCCTCACACAGCCCGATCCGAACAAGCCGTACAAGGTGCAGTACCGCTCGCTGCTGTCCCAGGAGCCGCACCGCGTACGAGCCGCTCTGATGCTGGGCGCCGCGCCGCTGCTGTCGCTGATCCTGCTGGGCTGGCTGCTCCAGCCGGAGCACTGGACCGAACGCGACTACCCGGCCTACGACTTCCTGCCGGTGCTCGACATCGTGATGCTGGTCTCGATCGGTCTGATCGAGTTCTTCCGCTGCATGAACGTGCTGTCGAACGCGCACGCCACCCTGGTCGCCCGCGACCCGATCCCGGTGGTCCCTGAGACCGGCACCAGAGTCGCCTTCCTCACCTCCTTCGTACCCGGCAAGGAACCCCTCGCCATGGTGACCAAGACCCTGGAGGCGGCCGTCAAGCTGCGCCACCGGGGTCTTCTGCACATCTGGCTCCTCGACGAGGGTGACGACCCGGAGGTGAAGGAGGTCTGCGAGCGCCTGGGCGTGCACCACTTCTCCCGCAAGGGCGTCGCGAAGTGGAACCAGGCCAAGGGCCCCCACCGCGCCAAGACCAAGCACGGCAACTACAACGCCTGGCTGGAGGCGCACGGCGACGAGTACGACTTCTTCGCCTCGGTCGACACCGACCACGTGCCGCTCCCCAACTACCTGGAGCGGATGCTCGGCTTCTTCCGCGACCCGGACATCGGCTTCGTCATCGGCCCGCAGGTCTACGGCAACTACGACAACCCCATCACCAAGGCCGCCGAGTCGCAGCAGTTCCTCTTCCACGCGCTGATCCAGCGGGCCGGCAACCGCTACGGCGCGCCGATGTTCGTGGGCACCTCCAACGCCGTACGCATCAAGGCGCTCAAGCAGATCGGCGGTCTGTACGACTCGATCACCGAGGACATGGCGACCGGCTTCGAGATGCACCGCGCGAAGAACCCGGCGACGGGCAGGAAGTGGCGCTCGGTCTACACCCCGGACGTCCTCGCGGTCGGCGAGGGCCCGAACGCCTGGACGGACTTCTTCACCCAGCAGCTGCGCTGGTCCCGGGGCACCTACGAGACGATCCTCAAGCAGTACTGGAAGGGCTTCTTCTCGCTTCCGCCGAGCAAACTCTTCAACTACACCATGATGATCATCTTCTACCCGATGTCCGCCCTCAACTGGATCCTCGCGGCCCTCAGCTGCGCACTCTTCCTGGGCCTGGGCGCCTCCGGTGTGAACATCGACCCGACGGTCTGGCTGATGCTGTACGGCAACGCCTCCGCGCTGCAGATCGGCCTGTACGTGTGGAACCGCCGGCACAACGTCTCCCCGCACGAGCCCGAGGGCTCGGGCGGCGTGGCGGGCATGATCATGTCGGCGCTCTCCGCGCCGATCTACGCCCGCTCGCTGATGGACGCGGTGCTGCGCCGCAAGAGCAAGTTCGTGGTGACCCCCAAGGGGGATTCGGCCAGCCCCGACACACTGTTCGGGACCTTCCGGATCCACCTGTTCTTCATCCTGGTCTTCGCCGGCTCGATCGTCGCCGGACTCCTGCTCGGGCACTCCCACCCCGCGATGATCACCTGGGCCTCCTTCGCCCTGCTGATCACCGCCTCGCCGATCCTCGCCTGGCAGTGGGCGCTGCGCCAGGCGAAGAAGAAGCCGTCGGTGCCGCCCGCCTCACCCGAGGAGACGGTGCCGCTGCCCGCTCAGGCCTCGGCGCCCCAGCAGGAGCAGCACGCTCCGCACGCCCCGCACGCGCCGCATGCCCCGCAGCACAAGCCCAGCTGGGCGGCGGCACAGGGCGGCGGCAGCGGCGGAGGCAATGACCAGACCATGCAGATTTCCCTTGGGGGACGTAAGAAATGAAAGACGGTGCCCGTCGCCGCCGTGCTCGTCGTCTTGCGATAGGCGGGGCGGTGGTGCTCGCGCTGGCCGGAATGAACGGGCCGTGGGTGTACCGCTTCAGCACGGAGAAATACCACGAGTACACGATCAACAAGCCCGAGTACAAGGCCAAGAACGGGCACTGGGACATCATCCAGTTCCCCGAGGAGTACAGACAGAACACCATCCACGCGGCCCTGCTGCACACCGGCAAGATCCTGCTGATCGCGGGCTCGGGCAACAACCAGGACAACTTCGACGCGAAGAAGTTCGACACGCGGATCTGGGACCCGGTCAAGGGCACCATCAAGAAGATCCCGACGCCGGCCGACCTGTTCTGCACGGGCCACACCCAGCTCGCCAACGGCAATCTGCTGATCGCGGGCGGCACCAAGCGGTACGAGACCCTGAAGGGTGACGTCACCAAGGCGGGCGGCCTGATGGTCGTCCACAACGAGAACCCGGACCAGCCGATCACACTGCCCGCGGGCACCAAGTTCACCGGCAAGGAGAACGGCAAGACGTTCGTCTCCAAGGACCCGGTGCTCGTCCCGCGCGCGACGAAGGTCTTCGACAAGGCGACCGGCAAGTTCCTGCGCAACGACCCGGGCCTCGGCCGTATCTACGTCGAGGCACAGCAGAGCGGCCAGAAGTACGAGACGGGCACCCAGGACAACTACCGCATCCAGGGCCTGACCGGCGCCGACGCCCGCAACACCTACGGCATCGCGCAGAAGCTCGCCCTGGACAAGAAGGACTTCCAGGGCATCCGGGACGCGTACGAGTTCGATCCGGTCGCCGAGAAGTACATCAAGGTCGACCCGATGAACGAGGCCCGCTGGTACCCGACGCTCACCACCATGAGCGACGGCAAGATCCTCAGCCTCTCCGGTCTGGACGAGATCGGCCAGCTGGTCCCGGGCAAGAACGAGGTGTTCGACCCGAAGACCAAGAAATGGACGTACACCAAGGGAATCCGCCAGTTCCCGACCTACCCGGCGATCTCCCTGATGCAGAACGGCGAGATGTTCTACTCGGGCTCGAACGCGGGCTACGGACCGGACAACGTGGGCCGCGACCCCGGTGTCTGGGACGTGGCCAGCAACAAGTTCACCAAGCTGCCGGGCCTGAGCGACCCCAACATGATGGAGACGTCCGGCACGGTGCTGCTGCCGCCCGCGCAGGACGAGAAGTACATGGTGATCGGCGGCGGCGGGGTCGGCGAGTCCAAGCTGTCCAGCAAGAAGACCCGGCTGATCGACCTCAAGGACAAGAACCCGAGGTTCGTGGACGGGCCCGAGCTGGAGAAGGGCACCCGCTACCCGCAGTCCTCGATCCTGCCGGACGACACCGTCCTCGTCTCCGGCGGCTCCGAGGACTACCGGGGGCGCGGCGCCTCCAACATCCTTCAGGCGCGGATCTACAACACCAAGTCGAACACCTTCGACCAGGTCGCCGATCCGCTGGTGGGCCGCAACTACCACTCGGGCTCGATCCTGCTGCCCGACGGCCGGGTGATGTTCTTCGGCTCCAACTCGCTCTACGCGGACAAGGCCAACACCAAACCGGCCACGTTCGAGCAGCGCATCGAGATCTACACGCCGCCGTACCTCTACCGGGACTCGCGGCCCGATCTGACCGGTGGCCCGAAGACGATCGCGCGCGGCGGCTCGGCGACGTTCACCTCGCAGCACGCGTCGACCATCAGGACGGCCCGGCTGATCCGGCCGAGCGCGTCCACGCACGTCACCGACGTCGACCAGCGTTCCATCGCGCTGGACTTCAAGAAGACGAAGAACGGGGTCACGGTGACCGTGCCGAAGAACCGGAATCTCGTGGAGTCCGGTTGGTACATGCTGTTCGTGACTGATGATCAAGGGACGCCCAGCAAGGCGCAGTGGGTGAAGGTTCCGTAGCGCTTCCGCGGGCCCGTTCTCGGCTGCTGGTTCGTTGTGGCTGGTCGCACCCACGCGGCGGAGCCGCATGATGTCAGTTCCCCGCGCCCCTCAAAGATCAAGGGCGCGGGGAACTGGCGTTACTTGGATGCCTTGGCCAGCCTCAGTGCGTACTCGGGCCACCAGTCGCCCGCCTGCGGGCCCCCCTTGCACTCGCCGTCCGACTCCCCCGGCCGCTTGACCCAGAGATACGCGTCGACGAGCGGATCGGCGGTCTTGGTCGTCGGGGTCTCGCCCAGCGCGCGCCCCGGCGGATTGCACCAGTTCTCGTCCGCGCCGCCGGCCGTGTAGGGGCCGTTTCCGTTGCGGCTGGTGTCGATGACGAAGTGCTTGCCGCCGACCTTCGCGGACAGTTGCCTGCCGTACGCGATGGAGTCCTGGGTCGAGTAGAAGTTGGAGACGTTGACGGAGAAGCCGTCGGCCTGGTCGATGCCCGCCCGCTTCAGCGGCTGGAAGATCTGGTCGGGGTGGCCCCAGCCCGCGTTGCCCGCGTCGAGGTACACCTTCGTGTTCTTCAGGGCCTTGAGCTTGGTGACCGCGCTCTCGAGGAGGAAGTACCGCTCCTCCTGGAACTGCGCCGGAGTGCACTGGTTGACCAGGTGCAGAATGGCGTCCGGCTCCAGGATCACCGTGGCGGGCCGGTCCTGGATGCCGCGGGCGACCCCGTCGATCCAGGCCTTGTAGGCGTCGCCGTCCGCCGCGCCGCCCTGCGAGAACTGGCCGCAGTCGCGGTGCGGGATGTTGTAGAGGACCAGGATGGCCGCCCGGTCGGCCTGCTGCGCGGCCTCGGTGAAACCGCGCGCCTCCTGCTCGGGGTTCTCCGGCCCGATCCACTCGCCGGTCGGCTGTTCGGCTATCTTGCGGATCTGCTCGGCGTCGTCCTTCTTGCCCGCCTTGACGTACGCGGCGACCTGCTCGGCCGCGTTGCCCGCCGGGTTGACCCAGAACGGGTCGGAGTTCTTGGGCTGTTGTGTGACCTTGGAACCGGAACCGTCGCTCTTGTCGCCGCCGCCCCCGGAGGAACACCCCGCGAGCACCAGCAACGCCCCCATCACCGCAACGGACGCCCGAGCCCCGGCCCCCTTACTGCCGTACATGCAACTCCCCCTCGGGTGCACTGTCCTTGGGGTCAATCGTGACATAGGTGGCGCCTCGCCCACGAGATCGCCCACCCCTTGTCGGTGAGCTGTTACAGCCCCGGGGACAGGTCCTAGGCCAGAACGCTCATACGTTCTAGAGTTGCCTCAAACGGACCCTGAACCTCCCGCGCCGACCGCCGGGTTACTCCCGCAGCCCGTGCGCGCGCGGTCGAGGACCAGCCCGGTCGGCGGCTCCTGGGGGAGCGGGCCGCCGACCGGGCCAGGTGGAACGGGTGACCGGGGCACCGGCCGCAGGCACCCGAATCACGGTCCGCGGACACACGATTCATGGTCCGCGGGTCACCCGAATCATCGTCCGCGGCCCGTGAGGTACGCCGACACGACCACGTTCGCGGTGTAAGTGCGGCTCACCCGGTCGAAGGTGCCGCCGCAGGTGACGAGCCGCAGCTCGGCCCGCCCCGACTCCCGTGGCCCGTAGGCCTGTCGGGCGTCGAAGTGTTCGCGCGGGAAGACCTGCACGTCGTCCACGGTGAACTCGGCGACCGTCCCGTCGTCCCGGACCACCCGGACCGTCTGCCCCGGCCGTACCGTGCTGAGTTTGTAGAAGACCGCGGGCCGGGTCTCGGTGTCGACGTGCCCCACGAACAGCGCGGTCCCGGCCGCCCCCGGCCGCACTCCGGCGGCGTACCAGCCGACCACGCCCGGCTGGTCGAAGGGCGGCGGATCGATCGCCCCCTGCCCGTCGAGCCCGCGGCCCACGACCGGTGCCTGCACCCCCATCGAGGGAATGTCGATGCGTTGCGGCGCGGCGTTCGTCAGCGGCTTCAGCGCGGGCGGCAGACGTACCTCGGGTGGTCGTCCGACCGCCGCGATGTCCCCCGTCGTCGGCGCCGCTATCCCCTGCCGTACGTCGGTCAGGTCACGGCCCCACAGCCACAGCCCGAGCAGCAGTACCGCCCAGGCGACACCGGTCAGCAGCCGGCCGGCGCCGGAGGAACGCCCGTGTTCGGGCATGTCGTCGGACATGTCAGTCTCGGGTGTCGTGGCCCCGGCGCGCGCTGCGGACCGCGACCGCCACCGCGGCGGCGCTCGCGAGGACGAGGCCGATCACCGCGTGCTTGGTGCCGGGGCTCGACGAGCGGGCGTCCACGGAGGCGAAGTGCGCGGTGCCGCCGCCGCCCGCGTGCACGGGGGCGACGGGCGAGGCCAGGCCGGTCGGGACGGCGAGGACGGACCTCAAGGGGGTCGGGACGGCGAGGGCGGACCTCAGGGAGGTCGGGCCGCCCGGCGCGGTGACCGTGACCGTGCCGCTCACCCGGTCCTGGCGGCCGTCACAGCTGACCTTGACCTCGTAGGTACCGGCCGTGGCCGACGAACGGACGCGGGTGTCACCGACGAGCACCCCGCCCTGGCCGGTGAGCCGCGCGTCCGCGACGAACGCCGTAGAGACCGCGGTACCGGTCGTTCCCGTACAGCCCAGCGCCCGCAGCTGGATGTCGCTGCCGGGAGCCGGGGACGCGGGAGAGACGGAGACTCCGCGGTCCGCCGCGTACGCGGCGGGAGTGAACGCCGCCGCGAGCACCGCACCGGCACAGAGAGTGAGTCGCGCACAGAGAGCGAGTCGACATGAACCCATCGTGAACCTCCAGATACCTGGAGACTCCCCCTCCGGACCCCGGGACGCATCCTCAAACGCCCCCGACTGCTCCAAACGGGTCTCGAATGGTTTGGGGCGGGCCGGTGGCCCTCGGTCCGGACGGCGTCAGATCCGCTCGACGAGGTCCGCGATCGAGTCCACGATCCTGGAGGGCCGGAAGGGGTACTGCTCGATCTCCTCGCGGGTGGTCAGCCCGGTGAGGACGAGATAGGTCACCATGCCCGCCTCGAGGCCGGCCAGGACGTCCGTGTCCATCCGGTCGCCGATCATCGCGCTGGTCTCGGAGTGCGCCCCGATGGCGTTGAGCCCCGTCCGCATCATCAGCGGGTTCGGCTTGCCGGCGAAGTACGGCTGCTTGCCGGTCGCCTTGGTGATCAGCGCGGCCACCGCGCCGGTGGCGGGCAGCGGGCCCTCGGTGGACGGGCCGGTCTCGTCGGGGTTGGTGGCGATGAACCGGGCGCCCCCCTTGATCAGCCGGACCGCCTTGGTCATGGCCTCGAAGGAGTACGTACGGGTCTCGCCGAGGACCACGTAGTCCGGCTCGTGGTCGGTCAGGACGTACCCGATGTCGTGCAGCGCCGTGGTCAGGCCCGCCTCGCCGATGACGTACGCGGTGCCGCCGGGCCGCTGGTCGTCCAGGAACTTGGCGGTGGCGAGCGCGGAGGTCCAGATGTTCTCGACCGGCACGTCCAGGCCCATACGCCGCAGCCTGGCGTGCAGGTCGCGAGCGGTGTAGATCGAGTTGTTGGTGAGCACCAGGAACGGCTTCCCGGACTCCCGCAGCTTCTTGACGAAGGCGTCCGCGCCGGGGATCGGCACACCCTCGTGGATGAGGACGCCGTCCATGTCGGTGAGCCACGACTCGATGGGCTTGCGCTCTGCCATGGTGCTGGTTCTCCTGCCGTCCTGGCGTACTGCCGTCCTGGCGTACATACGCACACGATCCGGGGGCGCCGGAACGACGATGTGCCGACGCCCCCAGCCTAGTCAGGGTGGAGTGCCGGCTTCCCGTGGCCGTCTTCCAGTCCTCGACGTACGAGGTCAGGCTCTTGTCGATGTCGGCCCAGTCCGGCTCGAAGAGCGCGACGCCGTCCATGAGCTTGGTCAGGGCCCAGCCATCCGTGGCCACCCCCGCCGACAGCAGCACCGCGTCGCCGGGCGCGAAGTGCAGCAGTACGGAGTCCCCGTGCGCCGGAGGCTCCCGCAACTCACGCAGGTCGGCCATGACCCGATGGCCCGCCACGTCGACGTGCAGCCGGTGCGTGGCCCCACGCCACCGCACCTCGCTCACGGTTCCGGCGACCTGTCGGTTCCAGGAAGCGGATCGGCTCCGGTGGGTCCGTCGAGCAGGGCGGGAAGTTCGGCCACCGAGCCGAACACATGACCGGCCCCGGCCGCGCGCAGCACCTCGTCACCGTGCGCCCCGGTGAGCACACCGGCCACCACGCCCGCCCCGGCGCGTACACCGCTGAGCATGTCGTACGAGGTGTCGCCCACGACCGCGACCTGCTGGACGCCCTCCGCCGCCTTGGTGCGCAGGAAGGCCTCCAGCACCATGTCGGGGTACGGCCGCCCGCGGCCTCCGGCGTCGGCCGGGCACAGTGTGAGCGGCACCAGCCCCTGCCAGCCGAGGGCGTCGAGGATGGCGTCCTGGGTGACGCGGGCGAACCCGGTGGTCAGGACGACGGTACGGCCGCCCGCCTGGAGCTCCTCGATCGCCTCGCGCGCCCCGGTGATCGGCGCGAGGCGCCCCCCGTCGACGAGTTCCCCGTACGCCTTCTCGAAGGCGGCGTTGGCCCGCCGGGCGAGGGACTCCTCGCCGAACAGGTGCCGGAAGACGGAGATCTTGGACTCGCCCATGGTGGCCCGGACGTGATCGAGCTTCCCGGCGTGGTCGGCGGACCCGGGCTCGACGCCCAGCTCCCCTGCGGCCACGGCGAAGGCCTGCTCCACCAGGCCGCCGTCGGCAACCGTGGTGCCCGCCATGTCGAGCACGACGAGTCGTATGTCCTCGGTCATCTCCTTCACCATCCCAGCTCGTCGGCGGTCGCTTCGGCGATGGCGGGCGAGCAGGTCATGCCGCGCCCGCCGGGCCCGGTGACCAGCCACACCCCTTCCCGCACCCGCTGCCGGTGCACGACTCGGCCCGGGTCGGTGCACTGCGCGTACACCCCGGCCCAGCGGCGCCGGATCCTCGGCAGCGGGCGGCCGAGGAAGGACTCGACGACCTCGGTGAGGTGGTCGTAGGGGTCTTCGAGGGTGTCGAAGGCGAAGGGGTGCTCGTACTCGTGGGTGTCGCCGATGGTCAGCCCGCCGTCCGCGCGCTGCACCATGAGCAGCTGCATCCGGTGCGCGGCGGCGATCGGGGCCTGCGGCTGGTGCGCGTCGAGCTCGTCGAGGGCGGGGCTGCGGTACGCGGGGTAGTACCGGAAGCTGTCGGCGTCGGCGACGGAGGTGGTGAGCGGCTCGCCCAGCGGTTCGGTCTGCATCATCTGCAGTCGCACCCGCCGTACGGGCAGCTCGGGCCCGGCCAGCTCCCGTACGAGACCGCCGAGCCAGGCCCCCGTGCACAGCACGACGACGTCACCGGTGTGGACGTCCCCGTGGTCGTCGCGCACGGCGTGTTCTCCGACCACGTCACGGACCTCACGCCCCGGCAGGAAGGTGTAGTTCGGGGACTTCGACAGTTCGGCGCGGAGGGCGAGTTGGGCCGTGCGCGGCTCGACGGCCGCGTCGCGCTCGCAGAACAGGGCCGCTTCGAACGCACCCCGCAGGGCGGGGTTCACGGCGCGCGCCTCGTTCGCCGTGAGCAGTTTGTAGCCGCGGGCGGCGGCGTCCTCGCGGGCCAGGGCGGCCTCGGCGACGGCGAGTTCGCGCGGGTTGCGCACGAGGGTCAGCGACCCGCACGCCCGGAAGCCCAGGCCCGGGACGCGCGCCCCGATCTCCTCCCACAGCTCCCGCGCCCGCAGGGCGGTCTCCAGCTCCTCTCCCCCGGCGCGACCACTCACCCAGATCTGCCCGAAGTTGCGCAGCGAGGCCCCGCGGGCCTCCGCCTCACGCTCGATCTGTACGACCTCATGGCCGCGTTCCACTGCGTGCCAGGCGTGCAGGGTGCCCACCACGCCGGCTCCGACGACTATCACTCTCACGACGGCCACGCTCCTCGGGAAGGGGGAATCAAAGGGGTCCGGACAGCAATCAGATGGTGAACCACCCATCACGTTTGGGCTAGACCCGTTATCTTCTCGTGATGCTACGTGGCCGAATCGACGGGCCCGAGGCCGCCCCGGCACGCCGCGCGTCGGTCGCCGAGGTGCACGGAACGTCAGCAGCCGGGGTGCGCGGTGAACGTCAACTGCCCAGGTGGGCCGTGAACGAGAAACGGTCCCCCCGGTATAGCGTCCGCACCCGCTCCAGCGGCCGCCCCTTCGTGTCCCGCGAGACCCGGTGGATCAGCAGCATCGGCAGCGCGGGCGGCGTACCGATGAGCAGCGCCTCGCGCGGCGTCGCCAGCACCGTCTCGATCCGCTCGTCCGCGTCACCGAACGCGATGCCGAGCCGGTCGTGGAGGTAGGCGTAGAAGGAGGAGTCGGGATCGAAGTCACGGTCGAGGTCGGGCACCCGGGCCACGGCGACGTACGTACTCTCCAGCCCGACCCGCTCGTCGTCGGCGAGCAGCACGCGCTCCATGTGCCAGACGGGCTCGCCGCGCGTCAGCCCCGCCTCGGTGGCCAGCGCCTGCGGGCAGGGGAAGCGGTCGAGCGAGATGAGCGTACGACCGGGGGCGCGCCCCTGCCGCCGTACGCCTTCGGTGTAGCTCGCGAGGGAGAGCGGCTGCTCCAGTTTCGGTCCCGCGACGACCGTGCCGCGCCCCTGCCGCCGCAGCTTCCCTTCGAGCAGCAGCTCCCGCAGGGCCTGCCGTACCGTCTCGCGGGCGACCTCGTACTTCTCGGCGAGATCGCGTTCGGTGGGGAGGGGTCCCCCTTCGCCCAACTCCTCGATCAGCGCGGCGATGTGCGCCTTGACCGCGTAGTACTTCGGGATACGGCCGTGCTCCGGGATGCCGGAGCGGACGGGGGCGCCGGGCGATTGGTCGTTCGGGTAGTCCACGGGGGGATGGTCGCAGATGCGGTACGGGCGGTGCGCCGGTGGGAGGATTCAGCGACGCCGGGACCGGGACCAGCGGGAGGCCGCCAGCAGCACGCCCCCGGCGGCGAGCAGGGTGGCGCCCACCGCCAGGGCGGCTCCGCGCGGCCCGGTCATGGCCAGCTCGTCCGCGGACGAGGACCCGTCCCGTTCCTTTCCCGCGGCGTCACCGTCATGGTCGCCGCCGTCGCGACCGCCGCCGTCGTCGTCACCGCCGTCACCGCCGTCGCCACCATCACCGGCGCCGGTGGGGCTGCTGGTGCCGGTGCCGGTGACGCCGCCGGTGCTACTACCGGTGCTGCTTCCCGTGCCGGTGCCGGTGCCGCTGGCGTCGGGAGCCGCGCTCGTACCGCCGCCGCCTCCGCCGTCACCTCCGCCATCGCCGACGCCACCGCTGCCCCCACCGTCACCGCCGTCACCAGTGCCCCCCGTGCCCCCGGTGCCCCCTGCCTCCACAACGTCGCCGTCGCTCGTCTTGCTCTCGTCGTCGATCCGGAAGCGGTACGCGTTCGACTCCCCCACCCAGTCCCCGTCGTTGTTGTGGCGCTGCACCACGGCCGCGTTGGCGACGACGTCGTTCGGCACGGCGGCGTCGGAGGTCACGGAGAGCCGGACCTTCACGGTGAGCGTCCGGCCGGGTCCGACCGTGAACCCCGGGAACCCGTCGTCGAACGCCCCGACGTTCTCGTCCTGGTCGCTCTTCTCGAACTCGACGGGATGCGTGCGCTCCCCCTCGTAGAACTCCAGCTGCGTCTGTTCCGGCCGCAGCACCCGCTTGCTGTCCACGAGTACGACGATCGGGTGGATGTTGCCGCAGGTGTGCGCGGTGGTGTTGGTCAGGTCGATGTACCAGGTCCGGAAGTCGCCGCCGACGTCATAGGCGTCCGGACCGCCGTGGATCCGGGTCTTGATCGGGAAGGCCCGGGTGTCGGGCGCGGCACAGGTGGGGCGAGGGCTCGCGGTGGGCCCGAGAGGCGTGAGCGCCTGTGCGGCGGGCGGCGGTGCGAGCCCGAGGCCCAGGGCGGGGGCAACGGCGGTCAGGGCTAAGGGGCTGGTCTTGCGCAGTCGCATGAGGGGCCTTTGCCGATCAAGGGCGGCGGGAGGGGGATCGGGAGCGTCGGGCGGTGAAGGCGACGGCGTACAGGGCAACGGCCCCGTGACCGTCCCACACCGGTCGGCGCCCACCGCCCCGCCACGCCCGCGACACACCCCGCCCGGCTCCCGAAATCCCCCCGAACGGCCGAGCCACCCGGCCCCGGAGGTCGCCCCGAACAGCCGCCCCGCTCAGCCCTCCCCGCGCCCGAACAACGGCGCCAGCAGCAACTGCGCCGCGCCCTCCGCGACCCCGCGCGCCCCACCGGGCGCCACCCGCACCGGAACCGCCCCGTCGTCCACGCCCTCCAGCCGAGCCCGTTCCTCAAGAACGGCACCGACACCCCGTACGAAGGCCTCCTGATGCGCCGCGACGGTACGCCCGCCGAGCAGCACGAGGTCGATGTCCAGCAGCCCCACCAGATTCGCGGCGCCCACCCCGAGCACCCGCGCCGCCTCACCCACGGCACCGCGGTCCACCGCGGCGAGGCACAGAGCCTCGATGCAGCCACGGTTGCCGCAGCCGCACTGCGGCCCGTCCAGCTGAATGACCTGATGCCCGAACTCCCCCGCCCCGGTACGCGCCCCCCGGTGCACGCCCCCACCGATCACGAGCCCCGCCCCGAGCCCCGTACCGAGATGCAGATAGGCGAAGGATTCGAGAGGGCGGGAGGGGACGGAGGGGACGGAGGGGACGGAGGGGACGGAGGGGCCGGTAGAGCCGACGGAGCCGGGAAAGTCAGCGGAGCCGGGAGAACCAGGAGAGCCAGGAGAGCCGGCGGGGACACCTCCCGACGCCCCGACTCCAGTCCCAGTCCCACTCCCACTCCCCCACTCGCTCCCACTCCCCACCACCGCGATCCCCAACGCGGCCGCGTTCGTGTCCTTGTCCACCACCACGGGCACCCCGAGCCGCCCCGCCAGCGCATCCCGCAGCGGGAACCCGTCCCACTCGGGAAACCCGGTGACCCGATGCAGCACACCCCGGGCATGGTCGAGCGGCCCCGGCAGGGCGACACCCACGCCCAGTACGGACACCCCCGCGCCCGCGAGCAGCGCCTCGACCTCCGCCGCCGCCGACTCGACGACCGCCTCCGCCCCGGCCCCCAGATCGAGCGGAACCCGCCGTTCGGAGACCACCGCGCCGGTGAGGTCGCACAGCACGACCGTCACCTCGTCGCGGTCGAGGTGGAGCCCGACCGCGTGCCCGGCCTCGGGCACGAGCCGCAGCACGGTCCGCGGCTTGCCGCCGGTCGACGCGCGGCGCCCCGCCTCCGCCGCCAGCCCGTCCGCCCGCAGCCGAGCGGTGATCTTGCTGACGGCCTGCGGGGTCAGCCCGGTGCGCTCGGCGAGTTCGAGACGGCTGATGCCGCCCTCCCCGGCCGTGCGCAGCAGATCGAGCACGAGCGCGGCGTTGTGGCTGCGCAGGGCGAGCAGATTCACTCCGGACTCGGCGTTGGTCCTGTTCACGTACGCCATTGTCCCCCGCGCTTGCACTTTGGCAACAGCGTTGCGAAAGTGGACGTCATGACTGGTACTCCTCCCCTCCGCGTGGCCCTCGTCGGTTACGGCCTCGCGGGCTCCGTCTTCCACGCCCCGCTGATCGCCACGACCGAGGGCCTGGCCCTGGACACGATCGTCACCTCGAACCCGGAGCGGCAGGAGCAGGCCCGCGCCGAGTTCGGCGAGGGAGTCTCGTTCGCCGCCACGCCCGAAGAGCTCTGGGCGCGCGCCGACGAGCTGGACCTGATCGTCCTCGCCTCCCCGAACAAGACCCACGTCCCGCTCGCGACCGCCGCCCTCAAGGCGGGCCTGCCGGTCGTCGTCGACAAGCCCCTCGCCGGTACGGCGGCGGAGGCCCGCGAGCTGGCCGCGCTGGCGGACGAGCGCGGCCTGCTCCTGTCCGTCTTCCAGAACCGCCGCTGGGACAACGACTTCCTGACCCTCCGCAAGCTGCTCGACGCGGGCGAGCTGGGCGACGTATGGCGCTTCGAGTCCCGTTTCGAGCGGTGGCGCCCGCAGCCCAAGGGTGGCTGGCGCGAGTCCGGCGACCCGGCAGAGATCGGAGGTCTCCTCTACGACCTCGGCAGCCACGTCGTCGACCAGGCCCTCGTCCTCTTCGGCCCCGCGGCCTCGGTGTACGCCGAGACGGACGTCCGCCGCCCCGGCGCGCAGACCGACGACGACACCTTCATCGCGATCACGCACACGAACGGCGTCCGCTCCCACCTCTACGTCTCCGCGACGACCGCCCAACTCGGCCCGCGCTTCCGCGTCCTGGGCTCGGCGGCCGGTTACGTGAAGCACGGCCTCGACCCGCAGGAGGCGGACCTGCGCGAGGGCAGGCGTCCCGGCGCGACCGCCGAGTGGGGTGTCGAGCCCGAGTCCCTGTGGGGCCGCGTCGGCTCCGGAGAGTCCCCGCTCACGGGCGGCGGCCGCCCCGAGCCCACGCTCCCCGGCGCGTACCCCGCGTACTACGCGGCCATCGCCGCCGCCCTCCGCGACGGCGCCCCGAACCCGGTCACCGCGCAGGAGGCCGCGGCCGCCCTCGACGTCCTGGAGGCGGCCCGCCGCTCCGCCACCGAGGGCACGGCGGTGTCCCTGTGAGCACCGAGGACACCGCGCGGCCGCTCGCGGAACAGATCACGGAACTGGAGTCCCAGGAGCGGCAACTGGTACTCCCCCACTTCACGTACGACGACGCGTGGACCCTGGGCACTCTGCTCGTGAGCATGGCCCGCGAGGCCGCCGCTCCGGTCGCCGTCGACATCCGCCGCGGCGGCCAGCAGCTCTTCCACGCGGCCCTGCCCGGTTCGACCCCGGACAACGACGCCTGGATCGACCGCAAGCGCCGCGTCGTCGAGCGCTACGGCTGCTCCTCGCTCCTCGTCGGCACCCGCTTCCGCGCCAAGGGCACCACCTTCGAGGCCTCCTCCCGCCTCGACCCCGACACCTACGCGGCCCACGGCGGCGCGTTCCCCCTCACGGTCGAGGGCGCGGGCGTCATCGGCACGGTGGTGGTCTCGGGCCTCCCCCAACTGGAAGACCACGCCATGGTCGTCAAGGCGCTCCAACAGTTCCTGGAGAGCTAGGCCTCACACCCGCGCCCCTGTTCTTCTCAGGGGCGCGGGGAACTGCGAATTCCCTTAGGGGCGCGGGGAACTGCGCAATCTTTTGGGGGCGCGAGGAGCCGCGGAGCCTTGGCAGCACGGGTGACCGCAGGCCTTTAGGGGCGCGGGACTGTTTCACTGTGCGGCTCCGCCGCATGGGCGCGCCCAGCCACAACAAACCGGCACCCGACAACGCACCCCGACCCCACCCGCACCCCCCGCCAAACCCAACGGAGTGCCTACGCAGGTTTGAACTCCTGCCGCTGCCTGCCCAACCCCCCGATCTCCAACTCCACCACATCCCCGGCCCGCAGATACGGCTTCGGCTCCGGCTGCCCCAAGGCAACCCCCGCCGGCGTCCCCGTATTGATGACGTCCCCCGGATAGAGCGTCATGAACTGACTGACGTACCGGACCACTTCCGCCACCGAAAAGATCTGCTCGGCCGTGGTCCCGTCCTGCTTCAGCTCACCGTTCACCCACAGCTTCAGCGAAAGATCCTGCGGGTCGGAAACCTCGTCCGCCGTCACCAGCCACGGCCCCAGCGGATTGAACGTCTCGCAGTTCTTCCCCTTGTCCCACGTCCCCCCGCGCTCGATCTGGAACTCCCGCTCGGAGACGTCATGCGCCACCGCGTACCCGGCGACACGCGCGAGCGCCTCCTCGTGCGACTCCAGATAGCGGGCGGTACGCCCGATGACGACCGCGAGTTCGACCTCCCAGTCGGTCTTGACCGACCCGCGCGGCACGAGCACGGTGTCGTCCGGCCCGACCACCGTGTCCGCCGCCTTGAAGAAGATCACCGGCTCGGCAGGCGGCTCGGCCCCGGTCTCGCGAGCGTGATCGTGGTAGTTGAGCCCGATGCAGACGATCTTGCCGATCCGGGCGAGCGGCGGCCCGACGCGCAGCCCGTCCGCGTCCAGCACGGGCAGTTCCCCCGACTCCGCGGCCGCACGGACCCGCCCGAGCGCCGCGTCGTCGGCGAGCAGCGCCCCGTCGATGTCCGGCACGACACCCGACAGATCCCGGAGGATCCCTTCGGCGTCGAGCAGCGCGGGCCGCTCCGATCCCGCCGTACCGACTCGCAGCAGCTTCATGATCAATCTCCCTCGATCGCGGGCAGCCACCGATGGGTGCAGCCATCGGAGGACTGGTCGATCCTCCAAGCTGCACGTCCACTCCGCAATACCCCGTTCACGGACTGGACCGCCATCACGCCCTCAGGGATACAGGACCACTCGCTCCACGGCACTCCAGGCCGTACTGGTCACCACGTACAACGCGGCGGCCAACGGCACCACCGCCACGGTGATCAGCGTGAAGAAGGACAGGAACGGCGCAAACGCGCTCACCGCACCGAGGCCGGGCACTTCCGCCCCGCCGGCCGCGGGCGCCGAGGCGGCCATCGTCCGCTTCGTACGCCGGTAGTTGAAGGTGGCCACCGCGCCGACGACCACGAACAGACCGAGGTAGACGAGCCCGGCGGCACCGAACACTCCACCGCCGCCGAGCGCGTCGGCCCACCGGTCGCCGAGCGGCGCGGCGAACAGTTGGTGGCTCAGCAGCTCATTGGCCTCACCGCCGACGGTGGAGCTGGAGAACAGGTGGTACAGGAGAAAGAAGGCCGGCAGCTGAAGAAGCCCGGGCAGAATCCCGGACAGCGGCGACACCTTCTCCTTCTCGTGCAGTTCCAGCACCGCCTTCCGCAACCTCTCGGGATCCTTCCGATGCTTCTTGCGCAGCTCGGCGATCCGCGGCTGCAACGCGGCACGCGCCCGCTGTCCACGCGCCGCCGCCCGGGACAGGGGATGCACGAGCAGTCGTACGAGCGCGGTGAACAGGACGATCGCGGCGGCGGCCGCGGAAGCGTGGAACAGCGGTTCGAGCAGATCGGCGAGCCGCTCGACCAGCCCGGCGAAAGCGAACATGGGTGTGGGCGCGAAAGCGGATATGGAGGCAGGCATGGAGGCAGACATGAAGGCAGACATGAAGGTGGACATGGGTGAGCCCTCCGGGGGTCTCGTCGTGCCGGAATGAGAAGTGACGCGTCGGCATGACGACCCGCGCGGGGGTACGCGGACAGGGGTTGTACGACTGGCGAGTTCCTGTCGGGATCCCTACGCGGCGGCCGTCGGGAGGGCCCGCCCGGGCGCTCGGGGGCGCGGGCGCCCCGAGGCGTCGGGATCGCGTTGAGGCAGGAACGCCGTACGGTGCTCACGGTCGCGGATCGCCGTACGAACCCGCGTACGCGGGACGGCGGACGCGCGGCGCGAGCCGACGAGGGCGCAGACGGCGAGCCCGGCCGCGGCGGTCGCGGTGAACGCGACGGCGACGGCTGCCGGGAGACTGCCGGCGTCCAGCACGGCGAGTTCGAGGAGCAGCACGAGCAGAAGGGCGACAGGGCGCGGATTTCGCGCGTTCGCCGAGCTCCGGACCACGGACCGCCCCTCCTCTCGCCCTCTCGTACGCGGGCTCACGTCCCCCGTACCTGCTCTCGCGCGACCGGTGTCGGTCTTATACGTGACCGGTGTCGATCGGCTCCAGCAGCCGCTTCGGCTTGAGCAGCGCCCGGCTGACCGGATCCGCCGGGTCCGGATCGAGTCCGGGTCCCGGCACCATTTCGACGTCCGGGACGGGTACGACGGTTCCACACGCGGCACATTCGCCGTACGGGCCGAGCTCCGTACCGCAGGTCGCGTGCCGGAAGTAGCGCAGCCGCGCCTCGCCAAGCTGCTCGCGGCCCCACCGCCCGAGCGAGCGCAGGGTCGGCCACAGGGCGATGCCGCGGTCGGTGACGACGTACTCGTCGCGCGGCGGCGACTCCTGGTAGCGGCGCTTCTCGAGGATGCCCTCGGCGGTCAGCGCCTGGAGGCGGGACGCGAGGACGGCGCGCGGGATGCCGAGGTGGACGAGGAAGTCGTTGTAGCGCCGTACGCCGTAGAGCGCGTCGCGCACGACGAGGAGCGTCCACCGCTCGCCGACGATCTCGAGCGCGCGGGCGATCGAGCACTCCTGCGTCGCGTAGTCCTTGCCGAGAGCCATGGCCCCACTGTAGCCACTTTTCGACCTGTCGGTTCAATGAACGAACCTAAGGTGCTACGGTCGACCCACGGGGGTGGTTCATTGACTGAACCTACCCCTCCATCGATCCGCTCCGGAGCCCGAAGGGCAGACCATGTCCCAGCTCGACCACGCCACCACCGCGAAGGCGTCTTCGGCACCCCCCGGCACACACCCCGAGACACCCCCGCGGGCGACCGCCACCCTCGCCGTCACCAGCGCCGCCACCGCCGTGGCCCTGATGACGTACACCGCGCCGATGGTCACGCTCCCCGACACCGCCGCCGCGCTGCACACCCCCGTCTCCGCCCAGGCCTGGCTGCTCAACGGCACCCCGCTGGGCCTCGCCGCGCTGCTCCTGGTCGCGGGCAGCCTCGCCGACGACTACGGCCGCCGCCGGATCTTCCTCTCCGGCACCGTCGCCCTCGGCATCACCACCGCGCTCGGCGCGCTCGCGACCTCCACCTGGCTGTTCACGCTCGCCCGCGTCGCGCAGGGCGCGGCGAGCGCCGCGATCCTCGCCAGCAGCCTGGGCCTGCTCGTCCACGCCTTCCCGACCGCCCGCGGCAGACTGCACGCGACCGGCGTGTGGGGCGCGTTCGTCAGCGGCGGCATAGCCCTGGGCCCGCTGCTCGCCGGCGCGATCGCCCAGACGTCGGACTGGCGGATCGCGTACGCCGTCCTGGGTGCCGCCGCGCTCCTGGTCGCCCTGCTGGGCACCCGCGCCCTCACCGAGTCCCGGGCCTCCCGAGGCGGTCGCCCCGACCTGGCCGGCGCCTTCACCTTCGGCCTGGCGCTCGTCGCCCTGGTGGCCGCGCTCACCCTGGGCCGGGACGGCTGGCTGCGCCCGTCGGTGGGCCTCCTGCTGGCGGCGTTCGCCGTCCTGACGACGGCGTTCGCGTTCGTCGAACACCGAACCCGTACGCCCATGATCGACCTCTCCCTGCTCCGCCACCGCCGCTTCCTCGCCTCCTCCGCGAGCGGTCTGTTCACCGGTCTCGCGGTGATCGGCCTGTTCAGCTTCCTGCCGGCACTGCTCCAGCAGACCCTGGGCCTGTCCGCGCTGGACACGGCGTGGCTGTTCCTGCTCTGGTCCGGGCTGTCGTTCGGGGTCGCCCTGCAGGCGCGGCGCCTCGCGGGCCGGATCTCCCCGCGCCACCAACTCGCCCTCGGCTTCGCGCTGCACGCGGCCGGCGTCCTGACGATGCTCGGCGCGCTCGACGCCGGTTCATGGACCCGCCTGCTGCCCGGCTTCCTCGTCTCCGGCGTCGGCAGCGGGCTCCTCAACGCCGCACTGCCGCTCGTCGCGGTCGAGTCCGTCCCCGCGACCCGCGCCGCGATGGGCTCGGGCGCGCAGCAGACGTTCCGCTACATCGGCTCCTGCGCCGGCGTGGCCCTGACCATCGCGATCGTCACCTCCACGGGCGGGCTCGCGCACGGCGCGGACATCGCGATCGCGGTCTCGGCGGGGCTGGCGCTGGTGGCGGGCGCGAGCGTGCTGGCCCTTCGGGAGCGGGGCTGACGCTTGCCTTGCGGGGCCGGTCCCCGGGCGGGGCCGCTCTCCGGGTAGGACGGGGCCGCTCTCCGGGTAGGACGGTTCCGTCGGATGACGGGAGCGTTCCCCGGGCGGGACCGTTCCCCGGGCAGGAGCGCACCCCGGACGGGGCCGTTCCCCGGGCGGGAGCGCACCCTCGGCGGGAGCGTTCCCCGGGCAGGAGCCCACCCCGGACGGGACCGTTCCCCGGACGGGACCGTTCCCCGGACGGGAGCGCACCCTCGGCGGGACCGTTCCCCGGGCGGGGCGGTGATCGTGGTCAACGGGGGCGCATGGAGGTCAACGTGCCCCACACCACGAGCCGATACCGGGAGGTGTACTCGGGTGTGCAGGTGGTGAGGGTGATGTAGTACCCCGGCGCGCTGTACCCGTAGGCGGGCCGAACGGTACTGCGCGGCACTTCCCGAATGACCCCTCCGTCATTCGCGGAGGTCTGCGCAAGCGTCTTGTCGACGACGTAGACGTAGCGCCCGGCCGCCGTCTCGACATCGATCTCGTCCCCCCGCCGCAGCCGGTTGATGTACCGGAACGGCTCCCCATGAGTGTTCCGATGCCCCGCGAGCGCGAAGTTCCCGGCCTGTCCGGCCTGTTGGGTGTGCGGGTAGTGCCCGACGTACCCCTTGTTGAGGACATCCCGCTTGCTGACCCCCTCCGCGACGGGCACACGAAGACCGAGCCGGGGAATGGAGAGAACGGCGTACGCCTGGGACGACCGTGGCGTTCCCTGAGCCCGCCCACTCCTGGTGGACGCCCCGGAGCCACCACCGGAGGACGCACCACCCCCCGCCGGATCACCCGACCCACTCCCCGCACCCGACACCCCCGCACCCGCGCCCTGTGCCTCTCCCTGTCCCTGTCCCTCGTCCTCCCCGCTCCCCCACCCCTTCTCCAACGCCTGAACCTTCCTCTCGGCGCCCTCCCGGGCCTGCCGATTGGTCCACCAGAGCTGGTGCACGACGAGAAGCAGGAGAAGGAGGCCGACGGTGACGAGAACCTCGCCCCCGCCCCACACCACCCGCCGGTACGCGGCCCGCCGCCGCCGAGTGCCGTGATCCACGACGCCGGGAGCCCCGAGGCCGCGCCGCACGATGCCGGGAGCCCACATACCGATGCCTCGCCTCCTTGACCGCCTCGCCTCCCCGACCGGGCCCGCAAGATAAGGGCTGCGCCCCGAACTCACCAGCCCCATGACCGCCCGAACCGTTCTTCGGCACCCAAGGGCAACGAAGAGATCCCGCCCTCTGGCCTGCAGGTATCTCTCCCTCGTACGGCATCGGCAGTACGGTGTCCCCCATGCGCCCCGACACGTCTGCCGAGCACGTCGACCACAACGCCGAAGCAGCGCGCCTGGAGCGGACCGCAGGCCTCTACCCCGAGGACGCCGAACACCTGCTCGTGCAGGCCGCGGCCCACCTCGAACTGGCCGGCGACCGCCCCGGAGCCACCGCGCTCTACGACCGCCTGCTGTCGTCCTCGACGCCCCTGGAGCACCCCCATCTGGTCCGCGCCCTCAAGGCGTCGAACCTGTGGGAGTACGGCCACGAGGCCGAGGCCCGGGCGATCATCGACGGCATCCGCGCCGCGTCGCCCCGGGACCCGGCCCCCTGGGTGATCGTGGCCGAGGCCCTGGAGTCCCACGACGAACTGGAAGCGGCGCAGGAGACGTTCACCCAGGCCGCGCAGCTCCTCCTCACGGAGACGTCGGAGCCCCCGTACTCCACCCACCCGCTCCTCTTCGGCCGCCACCGCGTCCGCCGCATGCTGGGCGCGGCCCACGACAACTGGGACACCCTGGCCGACACCCTCCACTCGTCCCCGGTCTCCCTGGACGAACTCCACGACCCGAAACGCGTCTGGTCCCTCGGCTCGGACAACCCTGCCGAACTCCAGGCGGAAATCTCCCGCCTGAGGGCGGAGCTGGGCACGTTCAGGGAGGCACTGTCCCGCCCGTTCCCGGTGGCGATCCTCCACTGGCCGACCACCGAACTGACGGAACTCCTGACGGCGTACCCCACCCTCTCCTCGGAGTACCCGTCCCACGACGAACACCTCGCGACCATAGAGTCGTCGCTACGGGAACTGGCGACTTCCGGCACCCCGAACCTCGGCATCGTCACGGGAACCGTCCCGTCCTACGAGGCCTTCGCCGCGTCGGAAGCCTCCTCCCCGTCGGACGCGACCCTGCTCCCGCAGTACGCGACGACACTGGCGGCGCGAGGGCTGGCGGTGGCTTGGCCGCCGCAGCGGGCGGTTGAGTGCTGGTGCGGGTCGGAGCGCGGCTATGGGGAGTGCCACGGAACCACCGCCGAGTAGCCACCGCCGAGTAACGCGACTCTCTTCCCCCCGGCTCCCCGACTCCTCGGCTCCTCGGCCTCGGGGCCGGGGATACCGGGCGTCATCAGCTTGCCCCCGGCTCCCGAAGTCATGGCGTCGCCCTGCCTGGCGAACCCCAGGTGTCCCAGGTGACGCCCCGGTGAAATCAATCGCAAGGATCTGAGCACCCCCGGCGCCCCGGGAACCCGACCGCCACCATGGCCCTCCCAGCCCCTTCTTCTGCGGGAGTCGACCGTGAACGGTTCCTGGCAACTCGCGTTCGCCGTAGTGGGCTTGGCCCTTCCCGGGATTGCGGCCCTCTGGGAGTTCGTCCTCGTCGGCCGCAAACGGCTGGGCTACCGAGTCCAGATGGACACGACCGCCCGGGACGAACGCGCCTTACCGTACGCCGGGGTGCTTCATCAGATGCAGCGGGCCAACGGCGGCCCGCTGCGTGACCCGTCCTTCGTGCTGCTGCGGATCGAGAACAGCGGCTGGGCCCCCATCGTGGAGAACAGCTACCTGGCGCCCGACCGGGGCCACGCGGGCATCCAGGTCAAGTGCAGGGGCCGCCGCGTCGTCGGCATGGTCGTGACCGAACTCAGCCGCAACGAGCTGCGCGGCTTCTTCACGCCGAGCAGCGACGACCAGCACCCCACACCGCGTGTCCCCGGCCTCGGGGTCACCGACGGCGTCATCGAACTGCCCAAGGTGAAACTGAACCGCGGCGACCACTACAAGGTGCTGGCGGTCCTGGAACGCGAGGAGAGCTTCACGGACGAGGAGTTCCCCGAGCCCGAGGTCGTCGCGAGCATCGTGGGCGGAGTACGCCGCGGGAAGATCAAGAAGACCGAGTACTACCCGTTCGCCTCGAAGCCGGTCAGGTGGGTGCTCGCCCTCCTCGTCATGGTCAGCGCCGTCCAGTCCATCCTCACGTTCACCAGGCACGATGCCACGGCCGCACCACTGGACTGCGCCACCGGGACGCTCACCCTGTCCGGCTCCACCGCGTTCGCGCCAGTGCTCCAGGAGGCGGCGAAGCAGTACCACAGGACCTGCCCCGACGCCTTCATACCCATCACCACCGACACGTTCCACGGCAGCGTGTCGGGGCTCGACGCCCTCGCCACGGCGGGCGGGAAGACCAAACTAACGGGCAGCCAGGGACTGGGCGACCGGCTGGCCTTCAGCGACGGCCCCAAGAGCGACGGCCGTCCACAGCTACTCCCCAGACCCGTTGCCCTGTCTCTGTTCGCCCTGGTCGTCAACAAGGACGCCGGCGTCCAGGACCTGTCCCTGAAACAGATCAGGAACATCTACGCCGGAAAGATCACCAACTGGAACCAGGTGAAGGGCAACAACGTGCCCATCCACCTCGTCAGCCGCAACCCCGGCTCGGGTACCCGAACCACACTGGAACGCCAAGTACTGGACAGCAAGCCCTTGTTGGCCGTCACCGCGAACGACTGCACGGCACTGGACGAGACCAAGCCCGGCCGCTGCGAGGTCAGCGACACCGAGACCCTCCTGAGCACCGTGGCCTCAACACCCGGAGCCCTCGGCCACAGCGAGGTCGGCGCCGCCACCGCACACGACGACGTCCAGCAAATCCGCATCGACGGCTACCCGGCCACCCTCGAAGGCGCGGACGAGGGCGCCTATCCGTACTGGCAGACCGAGTACGCGTACACCTACGGAGAGCCGCCCGCGAACTCCCTCGCCGCAGGATTCCTCCGCTACCTCGCCAACGAGGTCGGCAAGGACATCATCCGCTCCCACGGCGACCGCCCATGCGCCCAACTGGCCAAGCCATTGCTTTGCCGCCCCAGTTAGCCTCGGGATTTCACGTGGCTCGGTGTCAGGGCTCGGTCACTGAAAGGGTCATTGAAAGGTGGGCGGTGGGCTGAGCCGCCGTCACCCAAAGTTGCGGACCGGCCTGATATCGCACCGCCTCGGCCCCAGATTTGTCAGGCGACGCAGCGGTGGTTCTTCCCACCTGCCCTGGACAGAGGTGCCGCTGATGGACCGCACCCGCACCACCGCCCACGGCCGCGCGAGATCCGCCGCCTGAAGGCCGTCACCGTGCCGCGGCTGCCGTTCCCGCACGCCGGCCAGGCACTGTAGACCGTCCGCCGACGGCGCACGGTGCGCACCGAAATGGTGTCGCTTGAACGCGTCCACGTGGTCACCAGCCTGACAGCCCACCAGGCGACACCCGCCGACCTGGCGGAACGCGTACGCGAGCACTGGGCCATCGAGAATCCCGAGCACCACGTCAGGGATGTGACATTCGGGGAGGACACCTCGCGGGTGTGGACCGGTAGTGCACCGCGGGCGATGGCCTCCCTGAGACACCTGGCCATCGGCGCGCTCCGCCTGGCGGGGCGGGACAACATCGCCGAGGTCCTACGCCATCACGGACGGGACATGACCCGGCCGCTGGCAACCCTCCGACCCACGTGATCGTTCCCGGCCGATCACGAGAACGACGGAGCCCTGGGCCTCTGGCACCTGCACTGGGAACCACGCACCAACACCCGCGGAGCCTTCCGCGAACTCGCCTGCTGGCTCTGCACCAACACAACTCAAGTCACTGCCTTGGTAGTTGTTAGAGTCATGACATGGAGACAAAAGTTGACACGATTGTTCCTGGAAATGTGCACACGCGAGCAGAGATCATCCAGGCGTTCGGAGGAAGCACGCAGGGCGGCATATGCCCCTCAATCGAAAAGCGTAGCGTCAACCTCTACTCGGACCCCACCGTCGGAGAGGCCAACGGCTACTACGACGGTTGGCTGGCAGAGGAAGACGACCTGGGGCCCATCTTCGAGTACACCGGGGCTGGAAAGTCTGGCAATCAGACGTTCGCCGGACTCGCTGGCACAGGCAACCGAGCCATCCTGCGCCACGCTGAACAGAGCCGCACATTGCGAGTTTTCACACAGGTCGGCCGGGTTCCCAAAAGCGACACCAAGACGCATCGGTATCTCGGGGAATTCACTCTGGACGCATTGGAACCTTATGTGTGGCGCAGAGTGCACGGCGAGGATGGAAGACAACGCAATGTAATCGTTTTTCGCCTTCGACCGGACGGGGAAGTCCAGCACTCTTCAAAGAACCTAATCCCACCCGCAAAAGAGACCACATGGGAACTCGTCCCATTCGAGGTAGTTACTGCAGCGACCCTTCAAACCGATCCTGCAACTACTGGGGCGCTGTCAACTTCCAAGCAGCGTAGAAAAAAATCCAGCTCTTTGCGAAAGGCTAACGAGAATGCCGCTACCAGCGGCTCTTTCGTCACTCCGGAGGCCTTCAATAAGAAGATGAGTCTTCGCGCGTCGGCCGCAGCCCACATCGTTGTGCGCCGTGAAGCCGAGTTGACGCGCACCTACATGGCCTATCTTAAATCTATGGGACGCAAGACTGGTGCCTTCCAGATTAAAGTCAAGGGTCTTACGTCCACTCTGAGGACAGATCTCTATGACGCAACGGAACACGTACTCTACGAAGCTAAGGGATCTAGCGCCCGCGAGGACGTAAGGATGGCTCTCGGTCAGATTCTGGACTACAGCCGCTATGTGCGGACTAAGGACCACACAGAGCCACCCAAGCGTGTCATCCTCCTCCCCGCACAACCTGATCTGGATATGTTCGATCTGTGCGAATCCTGCGGGGTGGAAATAGTTTACAGATCAGAAAATGGTAGCTTCATCGGGGAATCCGTGCCGGCTGAATAGATCTTCGGAGCCTTCTGCTCATAACCCTTCCAACATCTTAGGGGGCCTACCTGCGGGAGTCATGCGCCATCGACGTGAAATGACGCCAAGGCGAGCGGCTCCCGCATATGGTACGAGGTCGATCGGATTCATCCAGGCATCGGAAAAATGAATGTTCAAGTGTAGCGCGAGAGCTAGGAGAATGTCCTGAGATGTATCCGTATCGATTTGCGCGAGTAGAGACCCCGGCTCGGGCGAACGCTCGAGAAGGTGATTGTCAGGATTCTGCCATTGCAAATGCCCCTTACCTAGCACCCACACGCTATCAGGCCATTCGACTGGAGGCCGATTTTGACACCAGTCCATAAGATGGCTACCGATGGTCTCTAATTTCAGACTATCAAAAGCGACGATGATCCCAGAGGTTGGGAAGAAGTCGTAGACTTTCCCATACGCCGACGTTTTCCGCGGTATGAGACCAGGCGTCGGACGATAGGAACCCTTCGACATGTGCCGCAGTTTGCTGATCTTGTTGCACGCGTCTACGAGTTGTTCCTTATCCAGTTTGGTCTTCACTTCAACGACGCCATAAACGCACTCATTTGGGAGGATTCGGTACCCGTTCAGAGTGGTGAAGGGTGGGGTTCCTCGATCCGCGAGAACGATGTCACATTGAGGAGAGGTCTCACCTGAGGCAGTGATGATTTCGGCATTATGCACCGTTTCCACGTGGGATGGTAAATAGCTAGCGAGAAACTCGCGAACCAGAGCTTCTCGGGAGGTGCCCGCTTCGCCGTTGTGGCTGAAATTCCTTGATTGCTCAAAATCTGCACGCATTCGCATGGCAACTGAGCCGAGTATTCTTCCAAGTTTCTCTTGAGGCATGAAATGATTCTAGGGTAGTCAACAGGTTTCTGCAGCTACGAAAGGAAACCCGGCGGGGGACCGGGGTCGGTCGGGTCCCAAGCGTCACCTAATCACCGATGGGCACGGCACGGCTCTCGCGGCGATCGTGCCTCTGTCCGACGAAGCACAGTTGGGTACGTCCAGCGGTCGGTCATAGCCTGCCCACTGTCAGTGGCATCTGTTACACATGGGCACAGCTGTCTGAGCGATCAAGGGAGCCAGAGTGTCCGAGCCGGGGGATCTGACGCAGCCTGCTGTGGGGGTGTACGAGGAGCTCATCACGGTGCGCTTCGAGCAAAAGTTGAAGGAGTTCGCGAGCCTCGGGTGGCATCCGACGAGCGACACGGTAGGAGCCGAGTCCGTTCCCCACGTTCTGGCAAGACACATCGCCCGGACGGTGCGCCGCGTTCTACAGAGTCTCCCTGCCGAGGAGCGGGTATACGCCGCAAACCACATCCTTGAGTCCATCAGCACCCTCGACGGAGCACGGGAGTGGGTGGATCTCGTGGCCACAGGACCTCGCCAACTTCTCGCGCTGACAAGGCAAGAGGCGCCCGGCGTCTTCGCTGTCCGTCCAGCCACCCCGCTGTCCGATACGGCTCTGATCACCAACTCCCCGGACGATCCAAGTCTCGGCTTTGAGCTTCGTGCAGAGCTCGCCACAGCCGACCGCGTGGACTTGCTCTGCGCCTTCGTTAAGTGGCATGGGCTACGCATCATCGAGCAGTCACTCAGAGCGGCTCACGAACGAAGCGTTCCCATACGTGTCATCACGACGATCTACATCGGGGCGACCGAGCGACGGGCGCTGGACAGGCTGGTGCGGGAGTTCAACGCCGAGGTCAAGGTCAACTACGAAACGCGGACGACACGTCTCCACGCCAAGGCGTGGCTCTTCCGTCGCAACAGTGGATACGACACTGCCTATGTCGGTAGCTCCAACCTCTCCAAGGCCGCATTGCTCGACGGCTTGGAGTGGAACGTCCGGCTGTCGTCCATCGCCACGCCTGACGTACTGCGGAAATTCGATGCGACCTTCGACGCCTACTGGAACGACCCGTCATTCGAGACGTACGACCCCGACGCTGACGGCACCAGACTCCAGGAGGCGTTGGCCATTGCGGGCGGGACATCGTCCATCGCAGCCGCGGACCGCAGGATCACTCTGTCTGGCCTGGAGGTACGGCCGTACCCGCACCAGCGCGACATGCTGGAGCGCTTGGACGTGGAGCGAGAGGTACACGACCGGCACCGGAATCTCCTAGTTGCCGCGACGGGGACCGGGAAGACGGTAATGGCGGCGCTCGACTACAAGAACCTACGCAAGAAATACGGCCGGGATCTGCGCCTGCTGTTCGTCGCGCACCGCAAGGAAATCTTGCAACAGTCGATGCGGACTTATCAAGACGTCTTGGTGGACGCAAACTTCGGCGAGTCACTCCACAGTGGGGAGATCCCGGAGCGCTGGTCCCACGTCTTTGCCAGCGTTCAATCGCTTAACGCTAGAGCACTGGATCAGCTCGACGCCGGCCACTTCGACGTGATCGTAATCGATGAATTCCACCACGGCACATCGCCGACGTACCGAAAGATTGTTGATCACTTCCGACCGCTGGAGCTGCTTGGGCTGACCGCGACGCCCGAGCGCATGGACGGTAGGAGCATCCAGGACGAGTTCTTCGGCGGGCGCATAGCTGCCGAGATGCGCCTGTGGGAGGCCCTGGAGAACGAGCTCCTCAGCCCTTTCCACTACTTCGGAATCAGCGACAACACCGACTTGAGTGCGGTGGAGTGGAAACGCGGCGCCTATGACGACGCCGCCCTGAGTAACGTCCTGACCGGCAATGACGCGCGGGCGCGACTCATCGTGAAGGCCGTAGAGGAGAAGCTCGTCGAGCCTGGCGCCATGCGAGCGCTGGGCTTCTGCGTCTCGGTCGCGCATGCCCACTTCATGGCCGAGTACTTCCGTTCCGCCGGTCTGAACGCCGTGGCCCTCTCCGGCGAGACTCCGGCCGAACAGCGTAGGCAAGCCCTCGCAGACCTTAAGTCCGGCGCGCTGCAAGTGATCTTCTCCGTGGACCTCTTCAATGAGGGACTCGACATCCCCGACGTAGACACCCTGCTCCTCTTGCGCCCTACCTCCAGTGCAACCGTGTTCCTCCAACAACTCGGCCGAGGTCTTCGCCGGAGCGAGAACAAAGCGGTGCTCACGGTGCTCGACTTCATCGGACAGCACCGCAAGGAGTTCCGCTTCGAGAACCAGTTCCGGGCCCTGACGAACCTCACCCGCAAACGGCTCCTGGACAACATCGAGCATGACTTCCCGCAACTTCCCTCCGGTTGCCAGATCATCCTTGAGGAGAAGGCCAAGAAGGCCGTCATCGACAACATCAAGGATCAGATCGGTGTCAACGTCACTGCCCTAGCCCGCGAAGTCGCGACCTACGCCGAGCCTCGGCTGAGCACCTATCTCTACGAGAGCGGGCGCGAGCTGAAGGAGCTGTATCGCGGCAATGGCAACTCCTGGACGGGACTGCTCCGGCGTGCCGGACTCCTCAAGGGCGAGCCTCCAGAGGGCGAAGCGGCTCTGCTTAAGCGCGTGCCTGCCTTCATCCACGTTGACGACCCCCTGCGCGTCGATGCGTACACCCGCATGTTGGAGGATGACGCCCCTTCGTACGGCGAACTCGACGAACGGGGACAGGCCTACGCTCGGATGCTCTTCTTCCAGCTCTGGCCTCTCGGAGGCGTCACCCGTAAGGGATTCAAGGATTACGACACTGGCTTCGCAACACTCCGAGGCCAGCACGCCGTACGCCGCGAGCTCCGCCAGGTGCTTGAGTACAACCTTGCCCATACCGAGCACATCCCGATCCCGCTCCTTGGCATCGGCGGCCAAACCGGTCTGCCGTTGACCATCCACGCCTCCTACAGCAGAGAGGAGATCCTCCCCGCACTCGGCCAGTCCTACATCGGCGGCTTCATGCCGGGAGATTTCCGCGAGGGCGTGAAGTGGTGCGAGTCCGCGAAGACCGATGCCCTGATGATCACTCTGGACAAGGACGACAAGGACTTCTCTCCCCAGACCCGCTACCACGACTACGCGCTGAGCGAGACCCTCTTCCACTGGGAGTCCCAGAACCAGACCTCGGCCACATCCGCCACGGGCCTGCGCTACCAACACCACGCGGCCGAAGGTAGCCACGTCCTACTGTTAGTCCGCCGCTACAAGAGCACCGACATCGGCGGCGCCCAACCGTGGATGCTGCTCGGCCCGGCTGAGTACGTCGAACACAAGGGGAGCAAACCGATGGCGATTACGTGGAAGTTGGCACACGAAATCCCAGCGGACGTCTGGACGTACTCCGCCATTGCTGCTGGGTGATGCTCACTCCTCACCTCCTGTCTGCTCCGCCTCCGACTCGAAGCGCATCTGGGCTCGATCGAGGGCTTCATCGGCATCAAGGCCATGCACGCGAAGCCAGTGGAGAAGGTCGGCGATGGCGTCAATCGCTGCCTCCTGCGCTACGGCCACGCTCAGCGGGCTTGGGCCCTGAGGGCCAGGTGTCTTCGCTGCGCCGTAGAAGGCGAGCATCGATCCTGTTCTTGCCACACGAGCACCCCCGCTGTGGCCATTGGGCGAGGTCAGTCCGGTGGACAGCTCGCACCAGGTGACCTTTCGGTCGGGGTGGAGTTGGACACCCCAGCGGTCGGCGGTGGCATTAACGAGAGCCATGCCCCGTCCGCCTTCAGAGTCGACTCCCGCCTGGATGAGGGTTGGCAGGGCACGGGTGTCGGGGTCCTGGACCTCGATGCGCAGGTAGGTGCCGTTCATGGAGACGGCGAGCGTGGTCGGGGTGCCGGCACCCACGTGCGTGATGACGTTGGAAACCAGCTCGGTGACGCACAGTTGCGCTGCCTCGGTGATCTCATACAGTCCCCAAAGGCCCAGATGAAGCCGCATGATGCGACGCAGAGCGGACACTTCCCTCGGCTCCGCTACGAACGGGATGTCCCACGGCTTCCTCGGCACACAACCCGCACAGTCCATGCGTCAAGTCCTCTCCTCGCACGTCGAGTTGCACCTTGCAATCGATGCAATACTGAGAGTGACATTGGAACTCTCGAAATGGAACTCTCATCATGTGATTGAGAGGAGCGACCAGGAGCGCAGCCACCCTTCGCGCGCCCCGGCGCACGCTGTGTTGCTGTCACGATCGGGCAGGCAGCAGGATCTGAGAGATCAACACGAAAGGTGCGGGATATGCCAGTTGGGCCCACCACTCGCAGACGCCAGCTTGGCGCCGATTTGCGCCGCCTCCGTGAACGCAAGGGCCTGACCCTGGAGGACGCCGGCGCACGGGTAGGCATCTCAAAGGCGACGCTCAGCCGCTATGAGACCAAAGAAGGATCAGTCAAGTGGCCTGCCGTTGACGCACTGTGCCGTGAGTACGGCACGTCTGACGAAGAACGCCTTGCACTCGTCGAACTCGCGAAGGGGGCCAAGATTCAAGGCTGGTGGAGGTCGCTCGCCGATCCCATCCCCGAGTCCATGAATCTCATGCTCACGCTTGAGGACGAGGTGGTACGCGAAGACCACTACGCCAGCATGTACATCCCTGGCCTCCTCCAGACCCGCGCCTACGCCGAGGCCGTACACCGCGCCTCAGAGATGCAGTGTTCAGAGAGGGAGGTGCAGCACATGGTCGACATCCGCATGAAGCGACAAGAGCTCCTTCAGCGCGATGAACCGCCGCACATCTGGTGTGTGATCGACGAGGCGGCGCTTCGTCGAAGTGTCGGTGGACGCAAGGTTATGCATGAGCAGCTTCAGCATCTTCTGACCGTGTCGGAACTGCCCCACGTCACCGCGCAAGTACTCCCGTTCTCAACAGGAGCTCACGCAGCCGCAGTTGGCAGCTTCGCGGTCTTGCGCGGCCCATCGCCTGAGCTGGACGTGGTGTACGTAGACATCCTCGGCGGCGGGCTCTTCATGGAGAAGCCACAGGAACTGGGGCGCTATAGATTGGCGTTCGAGTACCTCAGCGCTCAGGCACTCGATCTCGAATCCTCCGCAGCGCTCGTCCACCGCATAAGCAAGGAGTCCTGATGCCCGGACCGCTGGCACCCCACTGGTTCAAGTCGTCCTACAGCGGTGGTAGCGGCACCGAATGCGTCGAGTGCGCCCCTGGCGATGACGGCACCCTCGTGCGCGACTCCAAGAAGCCCCATGCTCCGGTCGTTGCCATACGTAGCCCTGCCTGGAAGGCGTTCGTACGGGCCGTGGGCGCGGGGCTATTGGAGCGCTGAGGGCAGAGACGTTCAGCAGTTGTTAGTGCAATGCCGACTCTTCCATGGGCAGTAAAAGAGCGCCCGTGTTCGTGGCCCCAACATATGCCCCTATCGCCGACAGAGCGCTCAGGTCTCCTCGTACCAGAGCATGACGCCGTAGGCTTCCCGGGGTGATTGAGACCATCGTCCTCGATGTCGGCGAGACCATCACCCGCGACGACCGCTACTGGCACTCGTGGGCGGACTGGCTCGACATCCCCCGTCACACCCTCTCCGCCCTCGTGGGAGCCGTGGTCGCTCAAGGCCGCGACAACGCAGACGCCCTACGGCTCGCTCGCCCCGGCATCGACGTGGCGGCCGAGTACCACGCCCGTGAGGCAGCCGGCCGGGGTGAGTTCCTCGACGAGACGGATCTGTACGGCGACGTCCGTCCCTCCCTGTCCGGGCTGCGCAAGCTCGGCATCCGCGTCATCATCGCCGGAAACCAGACCTCCCGCGCGGGCGAGCTGTTGCGTGAACTCGACCTGCCCGTTGATCTCGTCGTCACCTCTGGGGACTGGGGTGTGGCAAAACCGCACTCAGAGTTCTTCGAGCGCGTGCTGGAAGTGGCTCAAGCCGCGTCGGGAGAAACGGTGTACGTCGGCGACCACCCGACCAATGACATCTTCCCGGCGAAGGCGGCCGGGCTCCGGACGGCGCACATCCGTCGCGGGCCGTGGGGCCATCTATGGGCGGACGAGCAGGAGTTGAGAACGGCGGCCGATTGGCGAATCGACAGCCTCACTCAGCTCACCACAATCATCGCCAGGTGAATGCAAGGAAGCTGTCGCATCAACCAGGACCGGCAGGACCGTTCATGAACACGCTGCGTTGCGGACCGGGTACGGTTCGCAGCAGACATCTCGAGCTGGAGCCTGTATGCCCGCACATGCCAACGGTCGAGTAGGCAAGCGGATCGCCTACTACCGCAGCGTCATGCGCCCGAAGATGACGCAGGAGCAACTCGCCGACGCCGCCTGCGTCGCACTCGGCACCATCCGCAAGATCGAGCGCGGCGAGCGCGGCATCAGCAATGCCGTTCTCGAAGCCCTCGCTGCCGCTCTCGGCATCGATCCGAGCCGTCTGCGCGTCGACCGCGGCCCTGTGCACACCCGCGTGTACGAAGCGATGCCCGCGCTCTCCGCAGCGATCGCCACGTACGACGTCCCGGACGACGGTCCGACTCGCCCTTTCGATGAGCTGCGAGCTGCTGTCGCCCAGGCCGCTCGCTGGCGCCTTGCGGCCCAGTACACACGCATCGTCCGCGAACTCCCCGACCTGCTCGCCGAACTGACTCGTTCCTACCACCAAGCCCCCGCCCACGAGCAGCACGGACCGGCCGCGCTATTGGTCACCGCCTATCGAGCAGCGGACGCCGTCGCTTTCAAATTCGGTGCCCATGACCTGTCCGCGCGCTTGGTCGAGCTGATGCGGTGGGCTACCCCCGCCGCAGACGATCCGCTGCTCACCGCATCCGTCGCCTACGTACGAACAGAGACCTTCTTCGCCGCACGCGCCCATACCTCCGGGCTGCGCGCCCTCGATCACGCTATCGACTCGGCGCCCGTCCCGAACACGGCGTCGGCCATTGCGGCAAGAGGCGCCCTCCATATGAGGGCTGCGGTCATCGCCGGGCGGGCGGGTGACGCCACGGCCTCGGAAACCCACCTTGACGAAGCTCGAACCCTCGCGGACCAAGTATCCGAGTCCATCTACCACGGCACGGCGTTCGGACCCGACTCCGTCCGCATCCACGAGGTGTCCGTCGCCGTCAGCCTCGGAGACGACCACGTCAGCCGTGCTCTCACCGTCGCGCGTGATTGGAAGCCACCCGCCGATCTGCCCGCCGAGCGACGCTCCGGGTTCTACATCGAACTGGGCCGAGCCCAACTGTGGTCTGGGCTCGCAGACCATGCTTTCGAGTCCTTGAAGGTCGCCCGTCAGATCGCCCCGCAGCACACGCGGGAGCACCCATGGGTCCGTGAAGACGCTGCTACGTTGCGGCGGCTCAAGCGTGCAGACTCCGAGACGCTCACGAACTTCGCCGAGTGGTGCGCTGCCACCTGAGCTGCCAGCCGGCTACCCCTCACTGGGGTACTTGTGGCCCTTGCAGGCCCCCACCATCTGTGCGAGGCATTGGAACCAGCAGATGGGAACAGGGATGCCTGACGCAACCCCGCTCACGCTCATCCTCATCGAGGGCAGCATGGGCATCACTCGACTGCACGCCGAGGCCCGCTTCGGCCGCAGAGCCATCGCCAAGAACTTACGCGTGGCTGCGCCCGGGGCGCTCCGCGCCAGCACGCACGCGTGGCAGATCGCGACCTGCGAACGACGAAGCGAAGCGGTTGCCGCGTGAACGCCCCCGTAACGCCCCAGCCGCCATGGCTACCGCCCGAAGGAACAATCTGGCACGTCGAGGCTGGCACCCACTTCGATGCCGTTCGGACAGGCCGCACTCTCGGCGCTGCTGCACTCGCTCTACTCGGAGACGCATCGGGAGCAGTGATCTGCGATCCGTGGAGCCGCACCTACTACTTTCTGACCGAGCCGTCGTCGACGACCGGTTGGGATGTACGTGAGACAACCGCCTGCGGGTCCGCCACCTACGTCGTTGTCCCGCCCCTCAACTCCAGGGAAGTGGATCTGCACTGGGTTGTGAGGCCACCAGCCGATCGTCCATTCACGCCGCCAGAGCATCTGCGTCAGGCACTACAGACCGCAGTCGACGCGCAGTACGGCCCGCGAACGGAGTACTCGCGATGAGTGCGGAAGCAACCAGCGAAGTCGTCGATGCTTTCAGCGCCCTCGTTGATCACTGCCTGGCCTGCCGCGACTGTAGAGCGTCACCTGACCAGACGTGCCCGGCAGCGCAGCTGCTGTACCGCGACTGGAAAGCGGTGCGGAAGAAGAGTCTTCGCTGTGATCTGCGGAAAGTGTGACAAGACGAATCGGGTCGGCGAGGAGTACGACAGACGCGACAAGGAATCGTCATCACTGTCATCGACTGAAGGGAGGGGCGATGGCCCATTCCGTCCCGTGGCAACAGCGCCTGTCCAGTGGAACCGAAGACATCCAGGACGAGGTGATCCGCTGGTACCAACAGACTCGGCATGGCAAGGGGTACGTCCCCACGATGATCTGGGGCACCCTCCAGACCGAGGCCTACGCGACCGAAATCCTCCGCCGGGTCGTCAAATTCCTTGGGATTCCGGACGACGTTCCGGCAGGGGTGGCCAAGCGGATGGAGCGACAGCAGGTGCTGTACGACGGTGAGCACCACTATGACGTGATCCTCGGCGAACAGGCTCTGTACACGAACATCGGTGGACCGGAGGTGATGCGCGAGCAGCTGGAACGACTCCTCAGGGACATCGACCTGCCCTCGCTCTCCCTCGGCGTCCTGGCCGCCACTGCCGAGGTGAGCGTGATCCCTATGCCCGGCTTCAGTGTGTACGACGATGCCAGAGTTCACTACGAACTCGTCTCCACCGGTGTGGACGTCACCGAGCCGGATGAACTCGCGCTCCACAACAAGGCCTTCAACGCTCTGAGCAGAGTTGCCTGTTACGGCGACGTCGCCAAGGACCTGATCACCAAGGCCATGGTGTTCTGGAGCAACGACTAACTGATCCGTCGCCGCGGCGACGATCACGCCCGGTCGCGTCACGTTGGCATCAAGGCACCCAAGGCCGCCCGGTTTTGCTGAGTGTGGCGGTTCCGGGGCGAGCGTCAAGAGCGCCCTTCGGGCGTCGGCTGCGCCGATTGCGCTTCGCTCCACTCTTGACTCTCCCCCCTCCACCGCGGAGTGCTCTTGGCCGGGCGGCCCGAAAGGGGGCGGCGGGGGAAGCGAGGGTGAGGTTTCTTCGCGTTGCCGGGTGCCGGAAGTTTGTGGTTCGGGGATGCCCTCCACCGTCTGGGCACGCCGGGTTGGTTTGGCGGCTTCCGGATGGTGGGTGGGGCGCGAGCGCGTCTGGGGTGGTCCGGGTGGACCAGGGTGCTCGTCATCTCGGCGTGGCACCGGCTGGGATGGTGTGCTGTCTGGACCGGCGGCTGGCCGCCGACAGGCGGAGTTCCCGGTTCCGGGGTGGATCATTCTGACGGATGAAATGTGGCAATGAGCTGGGGATATCACTCTCCGTGAGCGATAATGGAGGGGTCGGACCGTTGGTCAGTGGGTGAGGTTCGGCGCTCTCATGGGGGACGGGGGTGAGCGCGGTGGCTGTTGTGGTGGACTCCGAAATCGATGTGTCGTCTGCGGTGGCAGATGAGTGGATCGCCGAATTGCGGTCGTGCGCGCCTTCGGTGGAGACCCTGGGGCTGTTGGTCGAGTTGGCAGGTGAGCGGCTTTCGGCGCGGGGGCGGATTGATGCCCTGGCCGTGTTCGAGAGGCATCTTGCCTGGATGCAGGGGATGCAGGTCGAGGTGTTGGCGGCGATCGGGGATTACGCGGATTCTGGGGCCGATGCTGCCGCGGCCGGTGAGGCGTTCGATGCTCGGCTGCTGCGGGAGTGGGACGCCGCGAGCGATGAAGTGGCTTGTGCCTTGCGGTTGGCCAGCGGTACCGCTTCGCGGCGGCTCGATGTGGCGCAGCAGCTGTGCGCTCGGTATCCGGCGACTCTGGAGTTGCTGAAGCGTGGGGAGATCTCCTATCTGCAGGCTGAGGCCGTCACGGAATTGTGTGCGGTTCTCGAGCCGGACACGGCTGGGCAGGTTGAGGCCGTCGTGGTCGCGAAGATGCCGGAGTTGGCCGTCGGGCAGACGCGGGCCTTATTGCGTCGGCAGATTCATAAGGCCGATCCGGACGGGGCTGCGGAGCGGCATCGGCGGCGCAAGGTGGAACGGGAGACTGTCTTTTATCCGCGAGAGGATGAGATGGCCCTCTTCGGCGCCGTCCTGCCTGCTGAGCAGGCTGCTGAGATGGGACAGGCCGTCGATGCACATGCGGCCACCTTCGACAATGACGGGCGGACTCTGGCGCAGAAGCGTGCCGACGCGTTGTACGACCTCGTGGTCAACCGGAGTGGTGTGGCGGGAGATTGCGGCGGTCCGGCGCGCGGTCGGGCTGCTGCCGTCGTGCAGGTCACTGTGCCTCTTGATGTTCTGGTGGGGGCCGAGGAGGGGTCGGCCGAGCTGAAGGGGTACGGGCCGATCACCGTGGGGCAGGCGCGTGAGATCGCTTTTGCTCCGGGGACGATCTGGCGGAGGCTCATTACTGATCCTGACAGTGGGCTGCTCGTGAAGGTTGATCCGACCACCTATCGGCCCACGGCCGATGCCGAGCGGCAGGTCATTGCCCGCGATCAGTACTGCGCCTTTCCCAGTTGTCGGATGCCTGCGCATCGCTGCGATGTCGATCACGTCGAGCCGTTCGATCACGAGCGTCCTGAGGCGGGTGGGCTGACGGTTCCCGAGAATCTGCAGCCGTTGTGTCGGCGGCATCATCGGCTGAAGACCCACCATCCCGGGTGGAGGGTGACGCGGGATCCGCATACGGGGATCGCCAGTTGGACGAGTCCCACCGGGCATACGTACAGGAATGCGCCGCCCGTTTATCGGGAGTGAGTGATCAACCGTTCTGGTTCGCTGGTTCGGCGGACGGCTTTCAGCGAAGGCCACGCCTTGGGGCTGCACGCAGGAGGTTCCACGCTCTGCTTCATGACTCCCGTGGCCGCAGGGAGACTTGCTGCTCTGCGTGTGGTGACCGTCAGCGGGGCACGGTGGGCGAGCCGTCAGAACACGGTGATCGTGTGAGAGGTCTTGACAGGAGCTTGGGCGCGCGGCCACCTTTGGCAACGTTGTCACAACCTCTGGCAACGTTGTCATGCCACGGCTCCGGCACCTCCGCGTGTTCGCCGGCCGCGCTGTTTTCTGATGGGACTCACGTTCATGGCAGGTCAGTCGCATGCGCCGCGGGATCCTTCCGGTCCTTCCCGGCGGTCGGTGGTCACTACGGGTTCGACTCTTCTCGGCGGGTTTGGGCTGAACGCTCTGTTCCCGGCGACGAGTACGGCCGCCGGGCGCGGTGACGCGCTCGCCACGGCGGCGCCGTCTGGTGAACTCGCCGCCTACCGGCCCGTCGAGGTCTCCTCGACGGACTACGCGCCGGCTCCGGGCGAGTTCGTGGTCGACCGTCTCGCGTCGCCCGGGGTCCGGGGAAGCGGATGGCGCGCGGCGGCGGGGGACGATCCGCAGTGGATCTCGGTCGATCTGCAGGCCGACTGCCGGGTCACGCGGGTTCGCCTCACCTTCGAGGCCGATGCGAGTGATCCGGTTTTCACGCCCCCGGCCACCGGCAACAAGGCGGAGGGCACCACCGGCAAGGAGATCCTGTCCAGTTACGCGCTCGCCTTCGTGGTCGAGACGTCCACGGACGGCGACTCCTGGACGAGCGTGTACCGCACGACCGCCGGTACGGGCGGTGTGGTGGACATCCCGCTGGCCCGGTCGGTGACGGCGCGGTGGGTGCGGATGACGGCTCAGCGGCGGTCCAGTCCCAATCCGCTCGGCTTGAACGGTTTCGAGGTGTATGGCACGGTCGGCGGGCGGCGGCCCTCGGCCACCGGTTGGACCGACTGGGGAATCCAGCACGGTGAGGCTCCGCAGCTGGCCGTCGCGGCGGACGGCACGGTGCCGCTGGAGTCCGGCTGGCGGCTGACCCTGGACGACTGGGCCGACGGCGAGGGCCCCGACCTGTCGAAGCCGGCCGTGGACACCAGCGGCTGGCTGCCCGCCACCGTGCCCGGCACGGTCCTCGCCTCGCTCGTCGACCAGGGAAAGCTCCCGGACCCGGTCGCCGGTCTGAACAATCTGCACATCCCCGAGGCGCTCTCCCGCCATTCCTGGTGGTACAAGCGTGACTTCGACCTGCCGTCCGGACTGCGCACCGGCCATGGCCGCAGGGTCTGGCTGGAGTTCGACGGCATCAACCATCAGGCCGACATCTGGCTCAACGGCCACCAGGTGGGAGGTCTCACCTACCCGTTCGCCCGCTCGGCCCATGACGTGACGGCGTGGATCGCCGCGAAGGGCGAGAACGCGCTGGCGGTGAAGATCACGCCGATGCCCGTCCCCGGCAGCCCGGGCGACAAGGGTCCCGCCGGGGAGTCCTGGGTGGACGCGGGCGCGGGCCAGATGAACCTCAACTCGCCCACGTATCTGGCCGCTTCGGGTTGGGACTGGATGCCCGCCGTACGGGACCGGGTCTCGGGGATCTGGAACCATGTCCGGCTGAGATCCACGGGTCCCGTGGTCATCGGCGACCCCCGGGTGGACACGGCTTTGCCGAACCTGCCCGACACCTCCGTCGCCGAACTCACCATCACCGTCCCGGTCCGTAACGCCGATGCGGCCGAGCACACCACGACCGTCTCCGCGTTCTTCGGCGACATACGTGTCTCCAAGGCCGTCACCGTCCCGGCCGGCCGGAGCGTCGACGTCACCTTCGCTCCGGACGCCTTCAGCCGGCTGCGGCTGCGCAACCCCGCACTGTGGTGGCCCAACGGGCTCGGCAGCCCCGACCTTCACGACCTCACCCTGGCCGCCTCGGTCAACGGGACGGAGAGCGACCGGCGCACCACCCGCTTCGGTATCCGCCAGTTCGGCTACGAGTACGACGTGCCGCTGCCCTTCACCTCGTCCGGCGACGCCTGCGCCCAGTCGCTGGAGGTCGGAAGGCAGCAGGCCCGGTATGTGCGGGTCAAGTGCCTGACCAGGGCCACGGACTGGGGCAACTCCCTGTGGACCCTGTCCGTGGCCGACAGCGCCAGGCCTGGCACCGACCTCGCCCTGCACGCGAGCGCCACCTCCTCCACGACGGACGGCGACGACCACGGCCCCGGCAACGCCACCGACGGTGACCCCGGCACCCGCTGGTCCTCGGCCTACCAGGACGACCAGTGGATCCGCGTGGACCTGGGGTCCCCGCAGTCCTTCGACGGCGTCGACCTCGTGTGGGAGCAGGCCTACGCCCGGACGTACGTGGTCCAGGTGTCCACGGACGACTCGACCTGGACGGACGTGAAGTCCGTGGACAACACCGCCGTACCGCTGCCGTTCAACACCGACCGGGCGAGCCTGCAGGTGGAGGACTTCACCGCCCGCACGGCCCGCTTCGTGCGGATCAACTGCGGTGTGCGCCACACCAGCTGGGGCAACTCCCTGTGGTCCCTGTCGGTGATCGACAGCTCCCGCCCGGGCACCGACCTGGCCCTGCACAAGGCGGCCACGGCCTCCACGGAGGAGTCCGACCATCCGGCCGCCGCCGCCACCGACGGCAGCCCCGACAGCCGGTGGTCGTCGCAGTACGAGGACCACCAGTGGATCCAGGTCGACCTCGGCTCCGCCCAGAGTTTCGACCGCGTGGCCATCCTGTGGGAGCAGGCCTATCCGAAGACGTACGTCATCCAGGTGTCGCCCGACGGTGACACCTGGACGGACGTGAAGTCGGTGGACAACAGCCCTGTGCCGCTGAAGATCAGCGTGAACGGCGTACGGGTGCTGGCCCGGGGCGGCAACTGGGGCTGGGACGAACTGCTGCGGCGGATGCCGGCCGAGCGGATGGACGCGGCGGTGCGCATGCACCGCGACATGAACTTCACGATGATCCGCAACTGGGTCGGCAGCATCAACCGGGAGGAGTTCTACGCCAGTTGCGACGAACACGGCATCCTGGTGTGGAACGACTTCCCCAATGCCTGGGCCATGGACCCGCCGGACCATGACGCGTTCAACGCGATCGCGCATGACACCGTACTGCGCTATCGCATCCACCCTTGCGTGGTGGTGTGGTGCGGCGCCAACGAGGGCGACCCGCCGGCCGCCATCGACAAGGGCATGCGCGACGCAGTCGAGCAGCAGGCCCCGGGCATCCTCTACCAGAACAACTCCGCCGGAGGCATCATCACCGGCGGCGGCCCCTACAACTGGGTGGAGCCCGAGAAGTACTACGACCCGTCGACCTACGGCAGCAACAGCTTCGGGTTCCACACCGAGATCGGCATGCCGGTCGTCTCCACCGCCGAGAGCATGCGCAATCTGGTGGGCGACGAGAAGGAGTGGCCGATAGGCGGAGCGTGGTACTACCACGACTGGAGTGAACGCGGGAATCAGGCTCCGCAGCAGTACCGGGCGGCGATCGAGGCGCGCCTGGGCACCGCGACGGACCTCGACGACTTCGCCCGCAAGGCGCAGTTCGTCAACTACGAGAACGCGCGCAGCATGTTCGAGGCGTGGAACGCCCACCTGTGGGACGACGCCAGCGGCCTCATGCTGTGGATGTCCCACCCCGCCTGGCACAGCACCGTCTGGCAGACCTATGACTACGACTTCGACGTCAACGGCACCTACTACGGTGCCCGCACCGCCTGCGAGCCCCTGCACGTCCAGGCCGACCCGCTGAAATGGCAGCTCCTCGTGGTGAACCACACGCGCCGCGCGGTCGAGGGCGCGACCGTCACCGCCCGGATCCACGACCTCACCGGTCGCCAGGTCGGCGGGAGCAGGAAGGCCGTGGTCGATGTCGCGTCGGCCACCACCACCCGCTCCTTCGCCGTGGACTGGAGCGACGACCTGCCCGATCTGCACCTGCTGCGTCTGACCCTTGAGGACCACGCGGGTCGTACGCTCTCGGCCAACACCTACTGGCGCCATCGGACTCCGGCCGCGATGAAGGCACTCAACGACCTCCCGAAGGTCAGGCTCTCGGCCTCGATCACCCGCGTGTCGCGCTCCGGTACCCGGCGTGAACTGACCGCTGTCGTCAAGAACCGTGGGTCGGTCCTCGCCCCGATGGTCCGGATGTCGCTGCTGGACGATCACAGCGGTGACCGCGTCCTGCCGACGCTGTACAGCGACAACTATCTCTGGCTGCTGCCCGGCGAGTCGCGGACGGTCACCCTGTCCTGGCCGGCTCACGCGCTGCCGTCGAACCGTCCGGCGCTCAGCGTGTCCGCCTACAACAGTCCCCGCACGGTCGCCCGGGGGTAGGGCGGGGGTAGGGCGGTCGTCGGGTGTCCGTTCGTGCGCGTTAGCCTCGGTTTGTTCGACAGACGCAGGCAGGAGCGGGAGGCAGCAATGGCGAAGGTACCGGCCGCGGCGGTGGCCGCGGGTGGGCTCATCGGCGGGTACGGCGTGGCCCGGTGGACCAAGAAGCGGCAGCTCGGCGGAGTGGTGCTGGCGGCCGCCGGGGCCACGGCCGCGCAGCAGTGGCGGCGGCAGGCCGGTGGGAAGGCCGCCGGGGCGCTGACCGTCGCGTACGTCGCCGCCTTCGCCGGGTCCCACCCGCTGGCCAAGAAGGTGGGCGCCTGGCCCTCCGTGTTCGGCGTCGCCGGTGCCGTGGCCCTCGCCTCGTGGGCCGTGGCCGACCGCCGGGCCTGAGCAAGCGCAGAGCACCACGGGCCTGAGGGTCGGAAGGCTTGAGGGTCGCAGGGCTTGAAGGTCGGATGGCTTGAAGGTCTGAGGGCCTACGAGGCTGCGGCAGCGGACACGGATTCCGGGACCGGGACCGGGGTTGGGACCGGAACCGGAACCGGGGTTGGTCCCGTGCTCTGGAACGCGCGGCGGTACGCGTACGGGCTCGTTCCCACCACGCGCTTGAACCGCTCCCGGAACGCCGTCGGTGAACCGAACCCCGCCTGGGCCGCGACGCGTTCGACCGGGTACGTGGTCGTCTCCAGGAGGTACTGGGCGCGGCGGACCCGGGCGCGGTACAGCCACTGGAGCGGTGTGGTGCCGGTCTGGTCGCGGAAGCGGCGGTTGAGCGTACGGGTGCTCATGCCGGCGTGGGCGGCGATGTCCTCCAGGGTCAGCTCACGCTCCGCGTTCTCCTCCAGCCAGGCGAGGAGGGGCTCCATCGTGGTGCCGGCCGGTACCGGGGGCTGGTCGTGGATGATGAACTGGGCCTGGCCGCCCTCCCGTTCGAGCGGCATGACCGACATCCGCGCCGCGTGCGCGGCGACCGCCGAACCGTGGTCCTGGCGGATCATGTGCAGGCACATGTCGAGAGCGGCGGCCGCGCCCGCCGAGGTGAGGAACTGGCCGTTGTCGACGTAGAGGACGTTCGGGTCGACGGTCACGGCGGGGTACCTGGCCGCCAGGTCCTGCGCCGCGACCCAGTGGGTGGTGGCGCGCAGCCCGTCCAGCAGGCCGGTGGCGGCGAAGACGAAGGCGCCCACGCAGATCGAGGCGATCCGGGTGCCGTTCGCGGCAGCCGCGCGCAGCGCCTGCGTCACGCCCGGCGGGAGCGGGGCGGCCGGGTTCGCGACGCCGGGCAGGATGATCGTGTCGGCCTCGGCCAGCGCCTCCAGGCCGTAGGGGGCGCGGATGGTGAACGGGCCCGCGCTCACCTCCTGGTCCGCCGTGGGCGAGCAGACCCGGATCCGGTAGGGCTCCCGGCCGTCCGGCAGCCGAGCCCAGCCGAAGGTGTCGATCGGGGCGGAGAGGTCGAACGGGATGACCTGGTCGAGCGCCAGTACGGCCACGGTGTGCATGGCCAGAGCGTAGGCATACGGCGGATTGTGGCCAAGCGGGGCCCTTAGCCTCGTGGCGTCGTGGCCTCGTGGCGTCATGGCCTCGTGGGGCGCCTACAGCCTCGTACGGCTGCGTTCGGGTCGCCGACTCCCCGTGACACGGTGGCTGGGCGGCTGGGCGGCTGGGCGGCTGGGCGGCTGGGCGGCTGGGCGGCTGGGCGGCTGGGCGGCTGGGCGGCTGGCGAGAATCCGTTGGACCCTGGCAGAAGTGCCGCTTCTGCAAGATCGCGTGAGCCCCTAGCGTCAGCCCGTGAACAAGTTCCTTCTCGCCGTGCACGTCCTCGCCGCGATCGTCGCCGTCGGACCCGTCACCGTCGCCGCCAGCATGTTCCCGCCCAGTGCGCGCAAGGCGCTCGCCGAGCCCAAAGACGCCCAGGCCCTCTCCACCGTCCGGGTGCTGCACCGCATATGCCGTGTGTACGCGACGGTCGGCGTCGCCGTGCCCGTGTTCGGGTTCGCCACGGCCAAGAACATGGGCGTGCTCGGCGACACCTGGCTGATCGTCTCGATCGCGCTGACGGCCCTGGCCGCCGTCGTCCTCGCCGCGCTGGTTCTGCCCCGGCAGACCGCGCTCATGGAGGGCATGGAGGAGTCCATAGAGGAAGGCGTGGGGGAAGGCGCGCAGGGTGCGGCGAACGCCGGAGCGAGCCGTGTCGGCCCGCGGGACACCGCCCGGCTCGCCATGTTCACCGGGCTCTTCAACCTCCTCTGGGCCACCGTCACGATCCTGATGATTGTCCGACCGGGGTCCACCACGGGCGCCTAGCCCTAGGATCCGGCTCATGCATGGACAGGTGTACGAACCACACGATCCGTCGACGCCCTCGGCCCCTGCGGCCTACCTCGCCACCCTGGAGGGCCGGCTGACGGCCGACGGTTGCGCCACCCGCTGGGAGGACTGGGCCGGGGTGCCCGTGCTGGTGGGGCGGCGGTCGGACTTCCGGCTGCGCTGGATGGCGACGAAGCTGCATCTGTTCACCGTGGCCGCCGCGGTTCCGGAGATCACCGTGCCGGTCGTCGAGGGCTTCACCGAACAGGTGACGAAGTACGCCAAGGACACCAAGGGCGGCCTGCCCGTCGGTCTGCAGAACGGGGTCGGCGCCTTCCCCGTCCTGGTCAGCGACCGCGTAGACCCGGCCGCCGTACGGTGGGCGGAGGAGCGCCAGCGTGTCCGGTTCGCCTGTATGACACGGCCCGTCGTGGTCGACAGTTCCCGCCCGTACGTGGGCATGTACCGCGGCAAGCCGGCCCTCGGGCGTATCTACGCCGCGTACTTCATCGAGAAGGGCACGCGGTACTTCTACGGTTCGTGAATCGTCGCTTCTACGCTCCATAGATCGTCACTTCCAGGGTTCGCCAGTCCTCCCCCGCCGGGCGATCACCACCACCGGGCGAGGCTGAGCGCCTCGTCCGACGAGTCCCCGGAGGCCCTGGAGCCCGCGGAGCCCTCGGAGCCCTCGGAGTCCCAGGATTCCGAGGACTTCGCCCAGTCCGCCGCCCGGTACCGCCTCGCCACCGCCGTCGCGATCAGCACTCCCGCCGCGACCACCAGCGTGAAGAAGGCCCAGGTGAGCGGCCAGACCGCCGCGTCCGGGGGCTCCGGGTGGGAGTGGAAGGAGATGTACATCAGTGCGGCCGGTGGCCCCGCCACCAGCAGCAGGGGCCAGGCCAGCGCGTCCCGGCGGCCGAGGTAGGCGGCCAGGAGCAGCAGGGCCACGCCGAGGAGGACGGCGCCGAGGACGGTCATCGAGGTCGTCTCGGTGATCGCCCCGGTCGCCCCGGGGCGGTTGCGCAGGTCCCAGGGGAGGCAGAGGAGGTACGCCGCGCCGGAGAGGGCGGCGCCGAGCACGCGCGTCAGCCAGCGTTCCGGCCAGGGGCGCGTTCGCAGAGGGCCTAACAGCTTCTCGGTCATGCGTACGAGGGTTCCCGCCCGGGCGGCGGGCCGACAGAGTACGCGTACTCAGGTTCCCGTACTCACGTCCCGTACTCAGGTCATGTGCTCAGGCGGAGTCCGCCGGAGCCGCCGCCGACAGCGGGGTCGCGATGTCCTCCAGCGAGCGTCGTTCGGCCTTCACCGTCAGGAACGCGGCGACCAGCCCCGCCGCGCACATCAGGCCCGCGCCGATCTGGAAGGCCAGCACGGTGTCGCCGACCACGCCGGACTGGGTGAGGTTCGCGAAGACCAGCGGTCCGCTGATGCCGCCGGCCGCCGTGCCGATGGCGTAGAAGAAGGCGATGGCCATCGCGCGGGTCTCCATCGGGAAGATCTCGGAGACGGTGAGATAGGCGCTCGACGCGCCCGCCGAGGCGAAGAAGAGGGCCACGCACCAACAGGCCGTCATGGTCACCGCGCTCAGCGAGCCCCGGCCGAACAGCCAGGCCGTGCCGAACAGCAGCAGCCCGGAGAGCAGGTACGTCGACGAGATCATCGGGCGGCGGCCGACCGTGTCGAAGAGCTTGCCGAGCAGCAGCGGGCCGAGGAAGTTGCCGAACGCGATCACGGCGAAGTAGTAGCCGGTGGCGCCCGCCGGGACGTCGTAGAACTTCGTCAGGATCGCGCCGAAGCCGAAGGTGATCGCGTTGTAGAGGAACGCCTGGCCGATGAAGAGGGAGAGGCCGAGCGCGGCGCGCTTGCGGTAGGTCGCGAAGACCGTGCGGGCGATGGTGAGGAAGCCGATGCTCTTGCGCTGATGGATGGTGATCTCCCCGGCGGGAGGCGGCAGTTCGCGGCCGCCGAGGTCGGCGCGGACCCGTTCCTCCACCGAGGCCACCAGTTGCTCGGCCTCCTGCTGTCTGCCGTGGATCAGCAGCCACCGTGGGCTCTCCGGGACATTGCGGCGTACGAGGAGGATGACCAGGCCGAGGACCACGCCGAGCGCGAAGGTCAGCCGCCAGCCGATGTTCGCCGGGAAGAGGTCGGTGTCCAGCGCGACGATCGACAGCAGGGAGCCGCCGATCGCGCCCAGCCAGAAGCTGCCGTTGATGATCAGGTCGACCCGGCCGCGGTAGTGGGAGGGGATCAGCTCGTCGATCGCGGAGTTGATGGCCGCGTACTCGCCGCCGATGCCGAAGCCCGTGAGGAAGCGGAAGGTGAAGAACCACCAGGGCTCGAAGGAGACGGCGGTCAGAGCCGTGGCCCCCAGATACACCGCCAGGGTGACCATGAACAGTTTCCTGCGGCCGAAGCGGTCGGTGAGGCGGCCGAAGAACAGTGCCCCGACGCACGCGCCGGCGACATAGAGGGCGGCCGCGGTGCCGGTGACCTGCGCGGAGGTGATCGGCAGGCCGCTGCCGGGCTCGGAGAGGCGTCCGGCGATGTTGCCGACGACCGTGACTTCCAGTCCGTCGAGGATCCACACCGTGCCGAGGCCGATCACCACGGTCCAGTGCCAGCGTGACCAGGGGAGGCGGTCGAGACGAGCGGGAACGGCGGTGGTGACCCGGCCCCCGCCTTGATCCCGGCCCTCCCCCCGGCCCTTTTCCTCAACGGTGGACATGAGGCTCCCTCCTCGTCGAGCGACGCCTGCCCGGGTTCCCTCCGGAGCACGGCCTACGCCCGCCCGAGTGCGGTCACGCCTTCCCGAGAGGGATCTACGCCCCCACGATCCGCGACACCGTAAAGATCAGCAACCCGGCCAACGAGCCCACCACCGTGCCGTTGATCCGGATGAACTGCAGGTCACGGCCGATGTGGGCCTCGATCTTCCTGGTCGTGTGCTCGGCGTCCCAGCCGGCCACCGTGTCGGTGATGAGGGAGGTGATCTCGGTCCGGTACGTCGTCACCACGTACACCGCCGCGCCCTCGACCCACCGGTCCACCTTGGCCTGGAGCTTGGGGTCGGTGGCCATGCGAGCGCCCAGCGAGAGCAGGGAGGCCCGCACGCGCAGCCGCAGCTCACTGCGCTCGTCCTCGGCGGCGGACACGATCATGGATCGTACGGCCGTCCAGGCGGAGGCGATCAGGTCCTGGACCTCGCCGCGGCCGAGCACCTCACCCTTCAGGCGCTCCACGCGCGCGCGGGTGTCGGTGTCGGACTGGAGGTCGGAGGCGAAGTCGGTGAGGAAGCGGTCGAGGGCGCCGCGGGCCGGGTGGGAGGGGGCGTCGCGCATCTCGGTGACGAAGCGGAGCAGCTCCTTGTAGACCCGCTCGCCGACCTTCTTGTCGACGAAGCGCGGGGTCCAGCCGGGCGCGCCGCCCTGGATCGCGTCCATGACCTGCTCGTCGTGGAGCACCAGCCAGTCGTGGGCGCGGATGCAGACCAGGTCCACGAATCGCTTGTGGCCGCCGTCCGCGACGATCTTCTCCAGCATCTTCCCTATGCCGGGCGCGATCTCCTGGGCGTCGGCGCGGCGGGTGATCGCCTCTCCGACCACCGCCTGCACGTCGGAGTCGCGCAGCACGGTCAGGGCGCCTCTGAGCGCGGCGGCGAGCTCGGCGGTGACCCGGTCGGCGTGCTCCGGTTCGGCGAGCCAGGCACCGAGGCGGCTGCCGATGCCCACGGCGCGCAGGCGCTGTCGTACGACGTCGGAGGAGAGGAAGTTCTCGCCCACGAACTCGCCGAGCGAGACGCCCAGCTGGTCCTTCTTGGTGGGGATGATCGCGGTGTGCGGGATGGGCAGGCCGAGCGGATGGCGGAAGAGGGCCGTGACGGCGAACCAGTCGGCGAGCGCGCCGACCATGCCGGCCTCGGCGGCCGCCGCGACATAGCCGGCCCAGGGGCCGGCACCCTCGTGGGACGCCCATTTCGCGAGGACGTACACGAGGGCGACGAAGAGCAGCAGGCCGGTGGCCGTCAGTTTCATTCGGCGGACACCGCGACGCTTCTCCTCGTCGGCGGGGCTGAACGACGTCATCGCGCGGTTCGGCGGGCCGGGTGCCGTGGTCGCGCGCCGCTCCCGGGCGGGGCCGGCCGTCGCGCGTTCGGCCTGGTCGACGGCGGTCGTCGCGCGGTTGCCGGAGGCGCCGGACCGGGCGGGCTGCCCTTCGGCGCCCGCGTCTTCCGGTTCTGTTCGTTCCATTCACTCCACCCGTTCGCCGCGCCGTCCGAGGGCTCCGTACACATTGTCCCTTCCTGACCGACTCCCGGAACGGAACAGGAGTTCCCTGCGTCTGTTCGGGCGGGGGGAACTCAGGGGAATCCTGGGGCCGTCTCCGGGAAATCTCAGGGGCGTCTCAGGGACACCTCCGGGGCGTCCCAGGGTCGTTCGAGGCCACGGGAGGGGGTCCCGTCGATTTCCTCTCCACGCCGTACCGCATCATGTGATCATCACTTCGGAGCCTCGGGCTCCCCTCGCCCGAGGAGACACGCACCGCATGACCAAGCGTCATGGTTATGCCCTGCTGGCCGCCGTCATCGCCATGATCGTGGCCATATCCGGAGCCATATACGTGGGTGTCGCCGCCGACGACGGCACCGGCGGCACCCGTAACGCCACCGCCGACAACCGCGCCCCGCGCGACTCGGCCGCCCCCGCCTCAGCCGGCACCTGGGTCGGCACCTGGTCGGCCTCCCCCGCCGGAGCCGAGCCCGGCACCGAGACGAACGGCATGGCCGGCCGCTCCCTGCGCAACGTCGTGCACACGGACGTCGGCGGCACCGAAGCCCGCATCACCCTGTCCAACCTCTACGGACAGCAGCCGCTGAACATCACGCACGCCTCGATCGCCGTCGCCGCGGCCGAGAACGACGCGGCGGCGGTGGCCGACACCATGCACCGCCTCACCTTCTCCAGCAGCACCACCGTGATCGTCCCGGCCGGAGCGCAGATCATGAGCGACGCCGTCCGCGTGCGCATCCCGCGCGACTCCGACGTCCTCGTGACCACGTACTCCCCGACCCCGTCCGGCCCGGTCACCTACCACCCGCACGCACGGCAGATCTCGTACGCCGCCCAGGGCGACCGCACCGAGGACGTGACCGCCACCGCCTACACCGAGCAGACCCCGCACTGGCGCTACCTCACCGCCCTCGACGTACTGAGCGCCGAATCCGTCGGCACCGTCGTCGCCCTGGGCGACTCGATCACCGACGGCATCACCTCCACGGAGGGCGCCAACCACCGCTGGACGGACGTCCTCGCCGACCGGCTGCGCACCGCGGCCGGCTCCGGCGACCTGCCTCGCTACAGCGTCGTCAACCAGGGCATCAGCGGCAACCAGGTCCTGGCCGAAGGACTCGGCCGACCCGCCGACAACCCGAGCGGCCTGAACCGTCTCGAACGCGACGTGCTCGGCCGTACGAACGTCAAGGCCGTCGTCATCGACCTCGGCGTCAACGACATCCTGCGCAACCAGGGTGAGGTCGATCCGCGGGCCGTCACCGACGGACTGCGGGAGATGGTGCGGCGGGCGCATGCGCGCGGACTGCGGGTCGTCGGGGCGCCGCTGATGCCCTTCGGCGGGCACCGCGGGTACTCACGGTCGCGTGACGCCGTACGCCGGGCCGTCAACGCGGAGATCCGGGCGGGGAAGGTGTACGACGCCGTCGTCGACTTCGACGAGGCGTTGCGGGATCCGTACGATCCGCGGCGGCTGCGGGCCGACTACGACTCCGGGGACCATCTGCATCCCAGTGACAAGGGGTACGAGCGGATGGCGGAGGTGTTCGATCTCGGGGATCTGAAGGGGGCGGCGCCTGCGGAGCTGTAGCGTCCGGTCGTTTTTCGGCTGCGGCACCGTTGTGGCTGGTCGCGCCCACGCGGCGGAGCCGCACGATGTCACAGCCCCGCGCCCCCGAAGGGGCGCCTATTAACCGCCGTGCCTTCGCCTGTGCCGCTCGTCCCGGCGCTCCCGGTGCCGTTCCCGGCGCTCCTCCTGGCGCTCCCTGCGTTCCTCGTGGCGTTCGCGGATGAGGTCGTGGGCGTCGTCGAGGACGTCGAACATGTCGCCGAGGCCGTCCCGCCGTGAGCCCTCCAGTTCCTTGCGGGCGCTCTTGCGCTCCAGCTTCTCCTGGCGGCGCTCCTCCTTCAGGCGCAGCCGCTCGGCACGGGTCAGCTTGCGCTCCACGCCGACGCCGCCCCAGAAGGCGAAGCCCGTCACGATCACGCGCGGGGCACCCGGGTCCCCGGCCCGCCCCTCCTCGCGGTGGTCGAAGCCGCCCATGATGCCGATGCCGCGGACGACGACCTCGACGCCGGGCGGCACGATGACGTTCACGCCGCCCATGACGGCGACGACGTTGACGACGACCTCGCGGTCCGCGAAGTTCGCCTCGCGCAGGTCGATCTCGCCGCCGCCCATGAAGGCGAAGGAGTTGAAGCGCTTGGGGACCGTCCAGCCGCCCTTGCGCTCGAAGCCCGACAGGATCGCGACACCCCACGAGGACGAGCCCTCGCCGCCGACGATCCGCCCCGCCCAACTCCCGCTCTCCTCGGGCTGCTTGACCATGGAGACCGGGGCCACGGCGTGCACGCCGGGCAGATCGCGGGTGAGCGGCGCCAGTTCGCTGTACGTCCGTGCCTTGAACGTCGCTTCCAGCCGCTCCTCGAACTCCTCCATGTCGAGGCGGCCCTCCGCGAGGGCGTCCCGCAGCTGTTCGGCGACTCGTTCACGATCGGCGTCGGAGGCCCGGAGCTCCGGGCTCGGGGATCCGGGGTCAGGCGGCGTCGGTCGCTGGTCGTCGCTTCCCCTGGAAGGCTCATCCTCGGTCATGGGAGCCAGCCTACGAGAGAGCCTTCTCCGCGTACATGCGGCTGATGACCGCCTCGATGTCCGGCTCCCGCACCGAGAGGTCGACCAGGGGGAACTCGGCCGCGATCCGCGCCACCAGCTCCGCCGCCGACGCCGCCGCGGGGAAGGCGAGCCACTGCCGGGGCCCCTCCACCTTCACCACCCGCGCCGAGTCCACCTCGATCGGCGGGAGCTCCCGCTCCAGGTCGACCACGAGGGTCCGCTCGCTCTCCCCCACCTCGTGCAGCCCGGTCAGCGGACCGTCGTACATCAGCCGCCCGTGGTCGATGACCATCACCCGCCGGCACAGCTGCTCGATGTCGGTGAGGTCGTGCGTGGTCAGCAGCACCGTCGTGCCGCGCTCGGCGTTCAGGTCCCGCAGGAAGGAACGGACCTTGGCCTTGCTGATCACATCGAGGCCGATGGTGGGTTCGTCGAGGTAGAGGACCTCGGGGTCGTGCAGCAGCGCCGCCCCGATGTCGCCGCGCATCCGCTGCCCCAGTGAGAGCTGGCGCACCGGCACGTCCAACAGGGCTTCCAGATCCAGGAGTTCGACACAGCGGTCGAGGTTCTCGCGGTAACGGGCGTCCGGGATCCGGTACATGCGGTGCATCAGCCGGTAGGAGTCGATCAGCGGAAGGTCCCACCACAGGGTCGTGCGCTGCCCGAAGACGACCCCGATGCGCTGCGCGAGGCGGGTCCGCTCACGGGACGGGTCGATGCCCGCCACCCGCAGCTGGCCGGCGCTCGGGGTGAGGATGCCGGTGAGCATCTTGATGGTGGTCGACTTGCCCGCGCCGTTCGGGCCGATGTAGCCGACCATCTCACCGCGCGCCACGGTGAAGGAGAGGGAGTCCACGGCCCGTACCTGGCGCCGTTCGCTGCGCAGGAAGCCGGTCTTCTTGCGGACGTCGAAGACCTTCTCGACGCCGTCGAGTTGGATGAAGTCGCCCACCGGATCCCTGACCGGGTCCGTCATCAGGCCTGTTTCCATGTCGGTTCAACTCCCCGTGCTGCGATACGAACGAAGTCCCGCCCGCCAGGCGATCCCCGCCAGCGCGCAGCAGCCCGCCGCGATCAGGGGCGGGGTGAAGGCGATCCAGGTCGGCAGGTCGAGCGGGTAGGGCCGGCCCAGCACGTACAGCCCGGGCAGCCAGTTCACGAAGGCCAGCGGGAGCACGAAGGTGGCCCCGCGCACCAGGTCCTTGGCGAAGACGGTCGGCGGGTACTGCAGGAGCGTGGTGCCGCCGTACGTGAAGGAGTTCTGCACCTCGGAGGCGTCCTGCGCGACGAACTGGAAGGCTCCGCCCGCCACGAACACGGCCGCGAAGATGGCGGCGCCGCACAGCAGCATCAGCGGGACCATGAGCAGTCTGAGCGGCGTCCAGTCGATGTCGAGCACGCCGATCGCGTACCCGAGGACCAGCAGCCCCTGGGTGACCCGGCCGAGGCGGCGCAGCGCGAAGCGGTCGGCGGCGACCTGGGCGAGTACGGGGACGGGGCGTACGAGGAGCGTGTCGAGGGTGCCGTCGCGCACCCGGCGTCCGAGCCGGTCCATCGAGCCGACCACCAGGTCCGTGATCCCGAAGGAGGTCGCCGAGACGCCGTACAGGAAGGCGACCTCCGGCAGGCTGTAGCCGCCGATCCGGTCGACCCGCGAGAACATCAGCAGGATGGCGACGAAGTCGAGGGCGGTCGCCGCGAAGTTCCCGAAGGTGGTCATCACGAAGGAGGCACGGTAGGCCATCGTGGAGCGGATCCACATCCCGGCGATCAACCAGTAGGCGCGGACTCCGTCCCGCACTCGGGCATACGTCCCCTGCGGCGCACCCAGGACCGCCGAAGCCGCCCGCTCCCCGGAGATGACCGACTCCCCTGAGCCCCGTGAGGTTTCCGGTACCTCCGCCGAGTCAGCCACCCTGCACCACCACCCTCCGTGTCGCCGCTGACTGGATCAGCCGGCCCAGAGCCAGCAGCCCCACCGCCCAGCTCGCCTGGAAGGCGAACGTGGCCAGGGGATCCGCGGTGCCGAGCAGAACGTCCGCGGGGCCCTGGACCAGGGACGACCAGGGCAGGGCGCGTACGACCTCGCCCAGCGCGCCCGGGAAGACGTTCAGCGGCAGCAGCATCCCCGAGCAGAAGACACCCGCGATCATGGACATCTGCGCCGCGCCCGCCCCGTCGAGCAGCCAGAACGCGGACAGCGCCACCAGGTAGCGGAGCGAGAAACTGACGACGATTCCGAGCGCGACCGCGACCAGGAACGCGATCCAGGTCAGCGGGTCGGCGGGGAGCGCCAGTTCGAAGCAGAGCGCACCGAACGCCAGGGGCACCACTCCGCGCCCCAGCAGATGGAACACGGCCCGCCCCGCGTCCTGGGACAGCCACCACAGCTGGAGGTCGGCGGGTCGGTACAGGTCGATCGCGATGTCACCCGTACGGATGCGCTCGATCAGCTCGTCCTCGAAGCCGCCGCCCATCGTCGCCATCGCCATGAGCAGCGCCTGGGAGAGCCACACATAGGTGAGCGCCTGGGCCTGGTCATAGCCGCCGAGGTGCGGTTTCTCGTCCCACAACGCCATGAAGACGTACGCCAGGATCAGCCCGAAGACGGTGTTGGTGAACACCCCCGCCGCCGTCGCCGTCCGATAAGTGGCGTAGCGCCGGAACCCGCCCATCGCGACGGCCGTGTACAACCGCCCTGTCCCCACGAGGATGTCCTCCTTGCGTCAAAAGGGCCGTTGTGGCCGAAGCGCAGGAGCCTAGCCCCGCCCGGCTTCGCCTGCCAGGCATTTTCAGGCGCGACACGTGCCGGGATCCGGGAACGGAACGCTTGGTGCGACAGTCTTCATCAGGGGGCGCACCAGGCGTATGAGGGCGTACGGGAACGTACGATGCGAAACAGGAGTCCGGCGAACAGATGAGTGACAAGCCGCAGCCGCAGCAGAGCAGCCAGGGCTGGGCCCTGAGGGAACCGGAACCGGAACCGGCGCCTCAAGCGGCACCGGGCGGGCCGGGCAGCGACAGCGCACCGGGCGATCCGGGTGGGACGGACACGCCGGGGATGCCGGGCGAGGCGGGGAAGAAGCCCAGGCGGAAGCGGACGGGCTGGGGGCGGCTCATCCCGACCTGGCGGATGGTGCTCGGCACGTTCCTCGGCGCGATACTGCTCGTGATCGGCCTGTTCACACTCGGCTACTACCTGGTCAAGATCCCGTCCGCGAACGCCGCCGCGACCAAGCAGAGCAACGTCTACCTCTACGCGGACGGCAGCCAGCTCGCCCGCGACGGTGAGGTCAACCGCGAGAACGTGTCGCTCGCGCAGATCTCGAAGGACGCCCAGCACGCGGCGCTCGCCGCCGAGGACCGCGACTTCTACACCGAGTCGGCCGTCGACCCCAAGGCGATGATCCGCGCCGGCTGGAACACCGTCACCGGCAAGGGCAAGCAGTCCGGTTCGACGATCACCCAGCAGTACGTGAAGAACTACTACCTGGGCCAGGAGCAGACCGCCACGCGGAAGGTGAAGGAGTTCTTCATCTCCATCAAGCTCGACCGCCAGAAGAGCAAGGACGACATCCTCGAGGGCTACCTCAACACCAGCTACTACGGCCGCAACGCGTACGGCATCCAGGCCGCCGCCCAGGCGTACTACGGCGTCGACGCCAAGAACCTGACGATCGGTCAGGGTGCCTACCTCGCCGCGCTCCTGAACGCGCCGAGCGAGTACGACGTGGTCGCGCACCCCGAGAACAAGTCCGCGGCGCTCGCCCGCTGGAACTACGTCCTCGACGGCATGGTCAAGAAGAACTGGCTGACCCCGGCGGACCGGGCCAAGGCCACGTTCCCGCAGCCCAAGCAGGAAGTGGTCGCGGCCGCCATGTCGGGCCAGCGCGGCTACCTGGTGCAGGCGGTCAAAGACTACCTCGTCTCGAACAAGATCATCGACGAGGACACCCTGACCACCGGCGGCTACCGCGTCACGACCACCCTCCAGAAGTCCAGGCAGAACGCCTTCGTCAAGGCCGTCGACGACCAGGTGATGTCGAACCTCGACAAGAAGAACCGCAAGGTCGACCGGTACGTCCGCGCCGGCGGCGTCTCCATCGACCCGGCCACCGGCAAGGTCGTCGCGATGTACGGCGGCATCGACTACACCAAGCAGTACGTGAACAACGCGACACGCCGTGACTACCAGGTCGGCTCCACCTTCAAGCCGCTCGTGTTCACCTCGGCCGTGCAGAACGGCTCGCAGACGCAGGACGGCCGCACGATCACCCCGAACACGGTCTACGACGGCACCAACAAGCGCCCCGTGCAGGGCTGGAACGGCGGCTCGTACGCGCCCGAGAACGAGGACAAGATCTCGTACGGGCCCATCGCGGTACGCACCGCCACCGACAAGTCCGTCAACGCGGTGTACGCGCAGATGGCCGTCGACGTCGGCCCCGGCAAGGTCAAGCAGACCGCCGAAGCCCTCGGCATCCCCTCCAACACTCCCGACCTGACCGCCACCCCGTCCATCGCGCTCGGCCCGTCCACGGCCAGCGTCCTCGACATGGCGGAGGCGTACGCGACACTCGCCAACCACGGCAAGCACGGCACGTACACGCTCGTCGAGAAGGTCACCAAGGACGGCACGCCGGCCGTGAGCCTGCCCAAGCAGGACACCGAGCAGGCGGTGCCCCGGGAGGCAGCCGACACCACCACGTCCATCCTGCAGAGCGTCGTCGAGGGCGGCACCGGTACCGCCGCGCTGGCCGCCGGCCGGCCCGCCGCGGGCAAGACCGGCACCGCCGAGGAGGACCAGGCGGCCTGGTTCGCGGGCTACACCCCCGACCTCGCCACCGTCGTCTCCGTCATGGGCCAGGACCCCGACACCGGCACCCACGAGTCGCTCTACGGCGCCCTCGGCCAGGCCCGCATCAACGGCGGCGGCTACCCGGCGCAGATCTGGGCGCAGTACACGAAGGCCGCGCTCAAGGGCAGCAGCGCGAAGGACTTCGACCTCCAGCTCCAGCCGGGCGCGGAGGAGCAGCAGCTCCCGAGCACCGGCCCCACCGACCAGACCCCCGGCACCGGCGGCCAGGACAACGGGGGCCAGACCACGGGCGAGACGGCCACCCAGAGCCCGCCCCCGGACGAGACCCAGGGGCAGACCCAGGGCCAGACGGACGGCCAGACCCAGGGCCAGACGGAGGGTCAGATCCAAGGCCAGACGCAGGGCCAGACCGACGGCGGCACCACCACCGGCGGCGGCACGACCGACGGAACGACCACCGGCGGCACCACGGACGCGGGCACCACCACCGGCGGCGACACCGCGGCCCCGTCGGGCGGGACCACGGACGGCGGCGGTACGGCGGGGACGACCGCGGGAGCGGGGCCACTGAGCGCACTGACGTCACGAAAACAGTGACCCGCGCAATGACCCGCGCCCGGACTCAGATCCCCAGATCCTTGATGATCTTCGCCACGTGCCCGGTCGCCTTGACGTTGTACAGCGCCCGCTCGACCTTGCCCTCCTCGTCCACGATCACCGTGGAGCGGATGACGCCGACGACCGTCTTGCCGTACAGCTTCTTCTCACCGAAGGCGCCGTACGCCTCCAGGACGGTCTTGTCGGGGTCGCCGACCAGGGTGACCTTCAGGGACTCCTTCTCGCGGAACTTCGCGAGCTTCTCGGGCTTGTCCGGGGAGACGCCGATGACGTCGTACCCGGCACCGGCCAGCACGTCGAGGTTGTCCGTGAAGTCACAGGCCTGCTTCGTGCAGCCGGGAGTCAGGGCGGCCGGGTAGAAGTAGACGATGACCTTGCGGCCCTTGTGGTCGGCGAGGGAGACCTCGTTGCCGTCGGCGTCGGGCAGGGTGAAGGCGGGGGCGGTGTCGCCAGGCTGGAGTCGCTCGCTCATCGGAACCTCACGTGGCCGGGGTGAATGCTTACGGAACTACGGGAACGAGCGTAATGGGGGTGCCGAGGGGTGAGCGGCGGCCCGAACTGACAGACTGTCGACGGCACAGAGGCAGAGACCGGAACACGACCACGGAGGCAGCGCGGTGTCGGATACGTCGAGAACGTCGGATACCAGGACTCCGGCGCAGATCGAGGCGGACATCAAGCGCCGCCGCGAAACACTCGCCGAGACGCTCGACGAGATCGGCGTGCGCGTCCACCCGAAGACGATCGTCGGGGACGCCAAGGCCAAGGTCGCCTCCCAGATCGACCACACGCTCGGCCGCGCCTACGTCGGCGTGAACCGGGTGGTCGGCGATGTGAAGGGGCAGTTCGTCACCGAGGACGGCGCGCCGCGCCTGGAGCGCATCGTGCCCCTCGCACTCGTCGCGGTCGGGGTCGTGGGCCTGATGGTGGCGGGCTCACGGCGACGCAAGCGCTGACAACGGCTCGACCCCGGCTCGACTCGGCTCGGCCGGCTCGACCCGGCTGCGTACGGACGGCTCAAAGGCAGGTAGGTTCTGGGCGTGAGCGCCAATCGGGACAAGCAGACCCCCCACCACGACAAGTTGCCCATCCGGATGCTGCACGACCGCGTGCTGGTGCGGCAGGACGCCGCCGAGGGCGAGCGGCGTTCCGGCGGCGGCATCCTGATCCCCGCGACGGCGGCCGTCGGCCGACGCCTCGCCTGGGCCGACGTCGTCGCGGTCGGGCAGAACGTACGGACGGTGGAACCGGGCGACCGTGTCCTCTACGACCCCGAGGACCGGGCCGAGGTCGAGGTGCGGGGGATCGCGTACGTGCTCATGCGCGAGCGCGATCTGCACGCCGTGGCAGCGGACCGCTTCGAGGGCTCCGAGGACACGACCGGCTTGTATTTGTAGGGCGTAACCGACATGACGGGGCTGGTGACCATGGTCACCAGCCCCTTTTGCCTGCGCTTTGCTACCGTGGAAGACGTTGGAAGGACCCGACGAGACGCGCCGTACCGGGCGGAGAGCGAAAAGGCTCCCAGGCAAAGACGACGCACCCCTGTTGATCACTCACGGAGGTGCCTCCCATGGCCTGGATCCTGCTGCTCGTCGCCGGGCTGCTCGAAGTCGGCTGGTCGGTCGGCATGAAGTACACCGACGGCTTCACCCGCCTCGTCCCCAGCGTTCTCACCGGCGCGGGCATCGTCGCGAGCATGGTCCTCCTCTCCTACGCCGCCAAGTCCCTCCCCATCGGCACCGCCTACGGCGTCTGGGTGGGCATCGGCGCGGCCGGCGCGGCGCTACTGGGCATGCTCGTCCTCGGCGAACCGGCGACCGCCGCCCGCATCTTCTTCGTCTGCCTGCTCCTGGTGGCCGTGGTGGGCCTGAAGGTGACGTCGGGACACTGAGGCACGCACTCCCGCCGCGTCAGAACGAAATCCACACATCGGGAGCCAGGTCCGGTCGCCCAGGCACCGGCCTGCGCTCCTCCCTCCAGGCATCACCCGCGATATCGGCGGCGACGCGGCGCCAGAAGCGCACGGCGTCCGGGTTGTCGTCCTGAAAGGCGACCTCCCACGGTCCCGGATGCCGGGCGACGACCTCACGGACGGCACGCAGCCCGATCCCCGTCCGACGCGCCCCGCGCACCACGAAGAAGCTGCTGAGCACGCGGACCGGACCGTCCAGCCCTCGCACGAAGGCGAACCCGACGGGGCGTTCACCGCTCGTCACCAGATACGGCGCCCGGTCACCGTCCGCGAACACCGCCTCCAGCCGCTCACTGCGGAACGACCCGTCCGGACGGGGCAACACGCCCCGGAACTCGGACAGATCGTGCTGGAACAGCGCCCAGAGACGGTCGAGTACGGGGCGGTCGGTGACGTGGGCGAGGCGCACGGTCGTGTCGGACATGGTCCCCCTCCAAAGGTTTCGGGTCCGGGGCATGAAAAAAGCCTCCCGGGCGGACGTCGTGTCCGAATCCGAAAGGCGTGACTACTGATCAGCAGAGTACCAAAAGCCGGACGTGACCATCCGATAAACGGTTCGTTACTCCGTACGAGGCTGCGAACGCGCGGTCGGAACGGAGGGGAAACATGCCGGTCAGCCCGTACACCAAGGAGCGGTTGGAGGAGGCGGCGAGGTCGTCTCGGACGTTGTCGGAGGCGTTGACGAAACTGGGGGTGGATCCGAAGAGTTCGACGCGGCGGTACATCCTTGAGCGGATGAAGAAGCTCGGCGTGGGCACCTCTCACTTCGAACATGAGGGAGCGCGGTGGACCAAGGAGATCCTTGAACCGGTCGTCTCCGCATCGACAAGCGTGTACGACGTGCTGCGCCGACTCGGACTCGACCCGGTGGGCGGTCACCACACCAACATCCACCGCCGGATCAAGGCGTACGGCATCGACACCTCGCACTTCCAAGTCCCGGCCCAACGTGGGGAGACCAGACGACCTCGGACGCCGGAGGCCTTGCTCGTCGAGCAGTCGGCTGGTCATGCCCGGCGCATCCCGAGCGGCCAACTCAAACGGGCGATGACGACCCTGGGCGTGCCCGAACGTTGCGCGCGCTGTGGCACGGAGCCGACCTGGCGAGGTCACCCCCTCCCCCTGGAGGTCGACCACATCGACGGCAACTGGCGCGACAACCGCATCGAGAACCTCCGGTTCCTCTGCCCCAACTGCCACTCCACGACGGACAGTTACCGCGGTCGCGCCAAAGGACGCGCCAAGGGCGGCGCCTCATGAGCAGTGGTGTGCAGTACACCCGCGAGCGGATGACGCAAGCCGCCGAACAGTGCTCCGACATCGACGAGGTCATCGCCTTCTTCGGCACCCAGCCATACGGCTACCTCCGGCGCTACCTGACGAGACGCTTCGCTCAGTTCGGGATCGACATCTCGCACTTCCGCCACTGCGGCAGCCATACCAAACAGACTCGGCCTACGTCTGACGAACTGCGCGTGGCCGTGGCAGAGTCGTTCTCCATTGCCGAAGCGCTTCGCCACCTCGGCCGCCCGGACAACGGCAGCCAACGCGCGATGTTTCGCCAGTGGATCACCGAAGAATGCCTCCCGACCACTCACTTCCTGGGGCAGGCACACCAGCGGGGAAGGCCGGGTACTTCGCCTGCCAAACGGCCGGAGGACATTCTGATCCAGCACAGCGGGAAGCGCCGGACTAGGACTTCGCAGTTACGCCGAGCGCTCCGCCAAATCGGCATACCCGAGCAATGTGCCGAGTGCGGCACTGGATCTGCGTGGCTCGGAAAACCCATGACGCTGGAAGTCGACCACATCAACGGAGACTGGAGCGACGACCGCCCGGAGAACCTCCGTTTGCTGTGCCCCAACTGTCACGCGATCACCAGCACCTGGTGTCGAGGAGGTCGTCGACACACCAGATAGGCAATCGCCACGGGACCGGTAGCATGGCGGCGTACGCGGCCGTGGCGAAATTGGCAGCACGCGCGGGCCTTAGGAGCCCGTGGGCGAAAGCCCGTGTGGGTTCGAGTCCCACCGGCCGCACGCACAGAGGGGCCGTCCGGCGAGGCGGCCCCTCTCCGTGTCTCAGCCCAACAACTCCCGAACCACCGCCACCAGCCCCCGGAACGCCTTCCCCCGGTGGCTGATCGCGTTCTTTTCCTCGGGGGAGAGCTCCGCGCACGTCCGCTTCTCCCCCTCCGGCTGGAGGATCGGGTCGTAGCCGAAGCCGTTCGTGCCGACCGGGGTGTGGCGCAACGTGCCCCGCAGCCGGCCCTCGACCACTCGTTCCGTGCCGTCGGGGAGAGCCAGCGCCGCCGCGCAGGCGAAGTGGGCGCCCCGGTGCTCGTCGGCGATGTCCGAGAGCTGGGCGAGGAGGAGGTCCAGGTTGGCCCTGTCGTCCCCGTGCCGTCCTGCCCAGCGGGCGGAGAAGATGCCGGGGGCGCCGTTCAGGACGTCCACGCAGAGGCCGGAGTCGTCGGCGACGGCGGGCAGGCCGGTGGCCTGGGCCAGGGCGTGGGCCTTGAGGAGGGCGTTCTCGGCGAAGGTGACACCGGTTTCCCTGACGTCGGGGATGTCCGGGTAGGCGTCCGCGCCGACGAGGTCATGGGTGAGACCGGCGTCGGCGAGGATCGCCTTCAGCTCGGTGATCTTTCCGACGTTGCGGGTGGCGAGGATCAGGCGGGTCATGGGGACCAGTATCCAGGGGCCGGAGAGCCGCTCGTCACGGCGTGCAGACCTTCGTCAGTTCTCCGGCCGCGTCGGTGACCGGGCTGACGTCAGGGGTGTTGTCGCCGTTCTTGACGGCCGTACGGACGTTGCCGACGGCCTTGTTCAGGTCGTCGACCGCCTTGTTGACGTCGGCGTTGTCCGTCTTGTCGCCGATCTTGTCGAGGTTGTTCTCGATCGCGTTGAGTGACTCGTCGGTCTGTGTCGGGTCGTTCGCCGCGTTCTCGACGGCCTGCTGGAGGTCGGTGACGCTGTCGGCGATGGAGTCGGCGGTCTGGACGCAGTCCAGGGCCTTGTTGACGGCGTCGCAGCCGACGGCCGCCGGCAGGGCGACGAGTACGGCGGCGACGGCGAATGCGACTGTGCGGCGTCGGTGGCGCGCGGCCATGGAACGGTCCCTCCCCGTGGACAAACATGTGGTCGACCCTGTGGCGCGGTCGGCTCGGCCCGTGCGGGGGCCGACGGGGGCGCACGGCTGGACCGTACGCCCGTACCCCTAAGAACGCGAAGGGTTATTCCGCGGTTGCCTCGAGGGTCGCCCGCTGGATCGCCGCGAGCTCGTCGCAGCCGGCGACGGCGAGGTCGAGCAGGGCGTTCAGCTCCTTGCGGTCGAAGGGCTCGGCCTCCGCGGTGCCCTGGACCTCGACGAAGCGTCCGTCGCCGGTGCAGACGACGTTCATGTCGGTGTCGGCCTTCACGTCCTCCTCGTAGCAGAGGTCCAGGAGGGGGATCCCGCCGACGATGCCGACCGAGACGGCGGAGACGGTGCCGGTCAGGGGCTTGCGGCCGGGCTTGACCAGCTTCTTGGCCTGCGCCCAGGTGATCGCGTCGGCCAGCGCCACGTACGCGCCGGTGATGGCCGCCGTGCGCGTGCCGCCGTCGGCCTGGAGGACGTCGCAGTCGAGGACGATGGTGTTCTCGCCGAGCGCCTTGTAGTCGATGACGGCGCGCAGGGAGCGGCCGATGAGGCGCGAGATCTCGTGCGTACGGCCGCCGATCTTGCCGCGGACCGACTCGCGGTCTCCGCGGGTGTTCGTGGCGCGGGGAAGCATGGAGTACTCGGCGGTGACCCAGCCTTCTCCGCTGCCCTTGCGCCAGCGTGGGACGCCCTCGGTGACGGAGGCGGTGCAGAACACCTTGGTGTCGCCGAAGGAGACGAGGACGGAGCCCTCGGCGTGCTTGCTCCAGCCGCGCTGGATGGTGATGGGGCGCAGTTGTTCGGGGGTGCGGCCGTCGATTCGAGACATGGCGTTGAGCCTAGCGGCATACGGCCGAGGGGCCGCCTCCGGTTGTGGAAGCGGCCCCTCAAGGGTGAGGTACGGGGCTCAAGGGTGCCCCTTCGACTCACATCGACCCAGATCGACTCACGTCGGTTCGCGTCGGTTCACATCACGTCTTCTCGGTCACATCATGTCTTCGATGTCCGCGGCGATGGGGTCGGCGTCGGTGCCGATGACGACCTGGATGGCGGTGCCCATCTTGACGACGCCGTGGGCGCCGGCGGCTTTCAGGGCGGCCTCGTCGACCTTGCTCGGGTCCACGACCTCGGTACGCAGGCGGGTGATGCAGCCCTCGACCTCTTCGATGTTGTCGATGCCGCCGAGCCCGGCGACGATCTTCTCAGCCTTCGTGGCCATGTCCTACTCCCTGATCAGAACCGCTTTGTCGCAGTAACCCACAGTTGGCCCATCTTTGCGAGCGGCCATGTCGCGCGTACCGAATGATGGCGTTCACGACAGCGCAACCGTTCGTCGACTGGTCTACACCAGTGGGCGTGCAGTCGCCAACCCGGCCCCGTCCGGAGGACGCCCATGAGTGCCGACAGCGCCCCCGCGCCCGCACGGGCCCGCTGGAACAAGCTGTTCCAGGGTCTTCAGAAGATGGGCCGCAGCCTCCAGCTGCCGATCGCCGTGCTGCCGGCCGCGGGCATCCTCAACCGGCTCGGCCAGCCTGATGTGTTCGGCGACAAGGGGCTCGGCTGGGGCAATGTCTCCAAGATCATGCGGGGCGCGGGCGGCGCGCTGCTCGACGGCTCGCTCGGGCTGCCGATGCTGTTCTGCGTGGGCGTGGCCATCGGCATGGCGAAGAAGTCGGACGGGTCGACGGCGCTCGCGGCGGTCGCCGGTTTCCTCGTCTACTACAACGTGCTGCGCCAGTTCCCGGTGAGCTGCACGGGCGGGATGAAGGCCCTCACGAACATCGGCTGCCAGGCGGCCGACTTCTCCGTGGCCCCGTTCACGTACCAGAATCCGGGGGTTTTCGGCGGCATCGCCATGGGACTGATGACCGCGTACTTCTGGCAGCGCTACCACCGCACCAGGCTGGTCGACTGGCTCGGGTTCTTCAACGGGCGGCGGCTGGTGCCGATCATCATGGCGTTCGTGGCCATCGCGTTCGCCGTGCTGTGCCTGTGGATCTGGCCGCCGGTGGGACGGAGTCTTGAGCACTTCAGCGACTGGCTGGTGGGGCTGGGCTCCTGGGGTGCCGGTGTCTTCGGGGTGGCCAACCGGGCGCTGCTGGTGATCGGCCTGCACCAGTTCCTGAACGTGCCCATCTGGTTCCAGTTCGGCAGTTACACCGCGCCGGACGGGACGACCGTGCACGGTGACGTCAACATGTTCCTGTGGGGCGATCCGAACGCCGGGCAGTTCACGTCCGGCTTCTTCCCCATCATGATGTTCGCGCTGCCTGCGGCGGCCCTGGCCATCACGCACTGCGCCCGGCCCGAGCGTCGCAAGGAGATCGGCGGGCTCATGCTGTCGGTCGCGCTGACCTCGTTCGTCACGGGCATCACGGAACCGCTCGAGTACTCCTTCCTGTTCGTCGCGCCGGTGCTGTACGCGATCCACGCGCTGCTGACGGGGGTGTCGATGGCGGTGACCTGGGGGTTGGGCGTGCACGACGGTTTCAGCTTCTCCGCCGGGGTCATCGATTACGTCATCAACTGGCATCTGGCGACCAGGCCGTGGGCGATCGTGCCGATCGGGCTGTGCTTCGCGGTCGTGTACTACGTGATCTTCCGGTTCGCGATCACGAAGTTCGACCTGAAGACTCCGGGGAGGGAGTCGGAGGAGGAGCACGAGGACACGACCAAGGCGTAGGCCGTTCGTTCACGAACCGCGGGCCGGTGGGTGCCGGTCGCGCGGCTTCGTCGCGCCCGGAACCGATTCCTCCCCTTATGACCCAGGCCACAAAATTCGCGGGTTCCTTATCTCACCTTCACCGTGCTACAACAGGTCTACACCACCGAGTGGTATAGACCACGCACACTGGAGGAAGTTGTGTCCACGGCCAGTGCCGCTCCCGCGGCCGAGAAGAAGAAGGGCTCCGGCGCGATGGCTGTCCTGCAGCGCATCGGCCGTAGCCTGATGCTGCCGGTCGCCGTACTGCCCGCTGCCGCGCTCCTCGTGCGTCTCGGCAACACCGACATGCTGGGACGCGCGTCCTTCCCCACGTTCCTCACCAAGATCGCCGGTTTTATGACGGCCGGTGGCAACGCGATCCTCGACAATATGGCACTGCTGTTCGCCGTGGGCATCGCGATCGGCTTCGCGAAGAAGTCGGACGGCTCGACGGCGCTCGCCGCGGTGGTCGGTTACCTGGTCTTCAAGAACGTGCTGGCGACGTTCACCGACAAGAACCTGCCGAAGGTGGCCACGGCCGTCGACGGCAAGGTGGTCATGGTGAACGCCCCCGTGGACGCCAAGGTCCTGGGCGGTGTGGTGATGGGCATAGTCGTCGCCCTGCTGTACCAGAAGTTCTACCGGACGAAGCTGCCCGACTGGGCGGGCTTCTTCGGCGGCCGCCGGCTCGTCCCGATCCTGTCCGCGTTCGCCGGTCTGCTGATCGGCATCGTCTTCGGCTACATCTGGCCGGTCCTCGGCACGGGTCTGCACAACTTCGGTGAGAAGCTGGTCGGTTCGGGTGCCGTCGGCGCCGGCATCTTCGGTGTCGCCAACCGCGCGCTGATCCCGATCGGCATGCACCACCTGCTGAACTCCTACCCGTGGTTCCAGGCGGGCGACTACCACGGCAAGAGCGGTGACATCGCGCGCTTCCTGGCCGGCGACCCGACCGCGGGCCAGTTCATGACCGGCTTCTTCCCGATCATGATGTTCGGCCTCCCGGCCGCGTGCCTGGCGATCGTGCACTGCGCCCGTCCCGAGCGCCGCAAGGTCGTCGGCGGCATGATGCTCTCGATCGCGCTGACCTCGTTCGTGACGGGTGTGACCGAGCCGATCGAGTTCACGTTCATGTTCATCGCGCCGGTCCTGTACGCCATCCACGCGGTCCTCACCGGCATCTCGCTGGCGCTGACCTGGGCGCTCGGCATGAAGGACGGTTTCGGCTTCTCGGCCGGCGCGGTCGACTTCGGCCTGAACCTCGGCATCGCGACCAACCCGTGGGGCCTGGTCCTGGTGGGCCTGTGCTTCGGGGTGGTCTACTACGCGGTCTTCCGCTTCGCGATCACGAAGTGGAACCTCCCCACGCCGGGCCGCGAGTCCGACGAGGAGCTGGCGGAGCTGCTGAAGGCGGAGGCCAAGTAGCCCCCCGCACACGACCGAGGGCCCCCGGAGAATCCTCCGGGGGCCCTTTCGTACGTACGGGTGGCCGCGGCTCCGACGCCGCGGCGACTTCCGGCTCTCCTGCGGCCTCTCCTACGACGGCCTCTGGATCCCCTGAGACGGCGACAACCTCTGAATCCCCTACGACGGCTTCTAGATCTCGTACGTCGATCGGGGCGTCGCCAGATCCGCGGGGCCCGAGTACACCGCGCGGGCGTCGGCCAGGTTGATCCGGGGGTCCGTCCACGGCGGGATGTGGGTGAGCAGCAGGCGGCGGGCGCCGGCGCGGCTGGCGCTCTCTCCCGCCTCGCGGCCGTTGAGGTGCAGGTCGGGGATGTTCTCCTTGCCGTGCGTGAACGCGGCCTCGCAGAGGAACAGGTCGGTGTCCCGGGCGAGTTCGTCCAGCGCGTCGGTGACACCGGTGTCCCCGGAGTAGGTCAGCGACTTCCCGTCGTGTTCGATACGGATGCCGTACGCCTCCACGGGGTGGCGCACCCGCTCCGTGTGCACCGTGAACGGGCCGATCTCGAACGTGCCCGGTTTGACGGTGTGGAAGTCGAAGACCTCGCTCATCGAGGAGGCGGTGGGAGTGTCCGCGTACGCGGTGGTCAGTCGCTGTTCCGTGCCCTCGGGTCCGTAGACGGGGAGCGGGTCGCAGCGACCGCCGTCGTGGCGGTAGTAGCGCGCGACGAAGTACGCGCACATGTCGATGCAGTGGTCGGCGTGCAGATGGCTGAGGAAGATCGCGTCGAGGTCGTAGAGACCGCAGTGGCGCTGCAGCTCGCCAAGGGCACCATTGCCCATGTCGAGAAGCAGCCTGAAGCCGTCGGCCTCGACGAGGTAGCTCGAGCAGGCCGATTCCGCGGACGGGAACGACCCCGAGCAGCCGACGACGGTGAGCTTCATAAGAGCTGGAACCTCCGCGCTGACAGGAAGTGCAGAGAGTAGATGCGGGGTGCAGGTACTCGGATGCAGATACGGGAACGGGGGTCGTGCGGTCCGTCGAGCGTAAGGCGCAAAAGGGCGGGTCGCTCCTCCACCAGGGGCTGTTGTGGGCGAACTCACCTGTGGTGTCACCGGTTCGGATGGATGGTCGACCGGAGGTCGGATGCCTGGGTTCCGCGGGCAGGGGGCGGGGCGGAGTGCGCGCCGGTACCTTCTTTGGTATGGACACGTCCTGGTGGCTCGCGTTGGCGGCCGTGGTGCTGCTCGCGCTGGTCGCGACGCTGGTGGACGGCTGGGGGCGCCGTGGACGCCGTGGGCGCCGAGGAGACCGGGCCGCCGGTCGGACTCGGCCGCCCGGGCGGCGGGAACGGCTGCGGATACCTCGGCCGCGGCCGGCGGAGATCTGGTGGGCGAAGGTTCCGTACGAGGACGGGCCCGGGGAGAAGGACCGGCCGTGTCTGGTGCTGGCCGTGCGGGGCGAACGGGTGACCGTCGCGAAGATCACGAGCAAGTACCACGACGAGCGGGCCGGGGTGATTCCACTGCCGCCGGGTGCCGTCGGCGATGCGCATGGGCGGGCGAGCTTCCTGGAGACGGATGAGCTGCGCGAGGTGCCCTTGTGGGAGTTCCGGCGGCGGGTGGGGGTGGTGGATCCGGTGCTCTGGGACCAGGTCCGCTACCTGGCCGGCTGAGGCTGTCCCCCGCCGCCCCTACCCGTCCCATCCCCGGGGCTCCGCCCCCAAACCCCCCGATCGGCCTGAACGGCCTCGTCCTCAAACGCCGGACGGGCTGAAAGATGCGCGCCAGCGCCCCTTCAGGGGGCGGGGAACTGCGCGCCAAGCCCCCACCGGCCCGCGGTCGAAAGACCACCCCTCGGGGTCTGGGGCGGAGCCCCAGGAGGATGGGACGGGCAGGGGCGGCGGGGGCGAGGAACGTCCTGGCCGCCGCCCGTGCGGCCTACGCCCAGAGCTGGCCCTGGAGGGTTTCGATGGCTTCTTCTGTGGTCGCGGCGGTGTAGACGCCCGTCGACAGGTACTTCCAGCCGCCGTCGGCGACGACGAAGACGATGTCGGCGGACTCACCGGCGGCGAGCGCCTTCTTGCCGACGCCGATCGCGGCGTGCAGCGCGGCCCCGGTGGAGACGCCCGCGAAGATGCCCTCCTGCTGGAGGAGCTCACGCGTGCGGGTGACCGCGTCGGCGGAGCCGACCGAGAAGCGGGAGGTGAGGACCGACGCGTCGTACAGCTCGGGGACGAACCCCTCGTCCAGGTTGCGCAGGCCGTACACCAGGTCGTCGTAGCGCGGCTCCGCGGCGACGATCTTCACGTCCGGCTTGTTCTCCCGGAGGTAGCGGCCGACGCCCATCAGGGTGCCCGTCGTGCCGAGGCCGGCGACGAAGTGCGTGATGGAGGGGAGGTCCGCCAGGATCTCGGGGCCCGTCGTCGCGTAGTGGGCGCCCGCGTTGTCGGGGTTCCCGTACTGGTAGAGCATCACCCAGTCGGGGTGCTCGGCCGACAGTTCCTTCGCGACGCGCACGGCGGTGTTGGAACCGCCGGCCGCGGGGCTGGAGATGATCTCCGCGCCCCACATGGCCAGCAGGTCCCGCCGCTCCTGCGAGGTGTTCTCCGGCATCACGCACACCATGCGGTAGCCCTTGAGCTTCGCCGCCATGGCCAGCGAGATGCCGGTGTTCCCGCTCGTCGGCTCCAGGATCGTGCAGCCCGGCGTCAACCGGCCGTCCTTCTCCGCCTGTTCGACCATGTGAAGGGCCGGGCGGTCCTTGACCGAACCCGTGGGGTTGCGGTCCTCCAGCTTCGCCCAGATCCGGACGTCGGCGGACAGCGAAAGCCGTGGCAGGCGCACCAGAGGGGTGTTGCCCACCGCGGCGAGCGGGGAGTCGTAGCGCATCAGCGATCAGCAGCCGATCAGACCATGCCGCCGGCCACGGCCGGCAGGATCGTCACGTTGTCGCCGTCGGTGAGCTTGGTGTTGATGCCGTCGAGGAAGCGGACGTCCTCGTCGTTCAGGTACACGTTGACGAAGCGGCGCAGCTGGCCGTCGTCGACGATCCGGGCCTGGATGCCCGCGTGCCGGGTCTCGAGGTCGGCGAAGAGCTCGGCGAGGGTCGCGCCGCCGCCCTCGACGGCCTTCTCGCCGCCGGTGTAGGTGCGGAGGATGGTGGGGATGCGGACCTCGATGGCCATGGTTGCGGGCTCCTGTCGGAAGGAAAAGTCAGGTCGGTGGGCGCGCGGCAGCGCGGAAGTAGCAGGGCGGGACGCCGGTTGCGGCCCCGCGGAGCCGTGGCTCACGGCCGTACGGCGGCAGGGTTCAGCGCCTACAGATGGCGCTCTGCAGCCTGCACAGGTCGACGTGCAGCCGCGCCACGAGCAGCATGCCCGGCGTCTTGTCGCTCACGTCCTGGGAAACCATGGGCTCATCGTATCGATTCCCCGTCCGGGTCCCGGAATGTGATCTCAGATGGTGGATGAATTCTGCCCGAAGTTCGGGATAGGGGCCGAGTAAGGACGGGATCAGTACGCCTCCACGACCGTGACCTCCTCCTCCGTCACCTCTCCCTCGACGATCCGGTACGAGCGGAACTGGAACGGACCCGCGTCGTCCGCGTCCGCCGTGGAGACGAGGAGGTAGTGCGCGCCGGGCTCGTTGGCGTACGAGATGTCGGTGCGGGAGGGGTACGCCTCGGTCGCCGTGTGGGAGTGGTAGATGATCACCGGCTCCTCGTCGCGGTCGTCCATCTCGCGGTACAGCTTCAGCAGGTCGCCGGAGTCGAACTCGTAGAACGTGGGCGAGCGGGCGGCGTTGAGCATCGGGATGAAGCGCTCGGGGCGGCCCGAGCCGGCCGGGCCCGCGACGACGCCGCACGCCTCGTCGGGGTGGTCCTGGCGCGCGTGCGCGACGATCTGGTCGACGAGGGCCTGGGTGATGGTCAGCATGTCGGTCAGGATAAGCAGAAGGGCCGCTCCGTACCGAGGGGTGGTACGGAGCGGCCCACATGCTGAACCGGGAGGGCCGGCCATGCTGAACCGGGGAGGTCAGCCGACCTTCTCGAACGCCGGCTCGCGGCCCTCGGTGACCTGGGGGTTGCGTGCCTTGAGCACCCACCAGCCGATGGCCAGGGCCGCGGCCCAGCCGGCCATCACGTACAGGCAGACGCGGGAGTCGGCGTCGTACGCGATGAGGCCTGTGACGAAGAGCAGGAAGACGACCGCGATCCAGCTGCACTTCGCTCCGCCCGGGGCCGGGAAGGAGGAGGCGGGCAGGCGTCCGGCGTCGACCGCGCGGCGGTAGAGGATGTGGCTGACCAGGATCATCAGCCAGGTCCAGATGCCGGCGGCGGTGGCCACGGAGGTGACGTAGCCGAAGGCCTTCTCCGGGACGATGTAGTTCAGGATCACGCCGATGCCCATGAAGAGCATGGAGACGGTGATGCCGATCGCCGGGGTCTTGGCCGAGGAGAGCCTGCTGAAGACCTTGGGGGCCTCGCCGTTGTCCGCCAGGGTGCGCAGCATGCGGCCCGTGGAGTACATGCCGGAGTTGCAGGAGGACAGGGCGGCGGTCAGGACCACGAAGTTGACGATGCCGGCGCCGGCCGGGATGCCGATCTTCGCGAAGGCCTCGACGAAGGGGCTGACGCCCGGGGCGAACTCCGTCCACTTCACGACGCAGAGGATGACCGTGAGCGCGCCGACGTAGAAGAGCGCGATGCGCCACGGGAGGGTGTTGATCGCCTTGGGGAGGGTCTTCTCCGGGTCCTCGGACTCGCCCGCCGTGACACCGACGAGCTCGACGGCGAGGTAGGCGAACATGACGCCCTGGAGGGTCATCAGGGACGAGCCGATGCCGTTGGGGAAGAAGCCGTCGAACTGCCAGAGGTTGGCGACGGAGGCCGTGTCACCGGCCGAGCTGAAGCCGAAGGTGAGGACGCCGAGGCCGATCACGATCATGCCGATCAGGGCGGTGACCTTGACCATCGAGAACCAGAACTCGATCTCTCCGAAGAGCTTCACCGAGATCAGGTTCGCCACGAAGAGGACGATCAGGAAGACCAGCGCCGTCACCCATTGGGGGACGGACGGGAACCAGTAGTGGACGTAGATCGCGGCGGCGGTGAGTTCCGCCATGCCGGTGACCACCCACATCAGCCAGTACGTCCAGCCGGTGAAGTAGCCGAAGAACGGGCCGAGGAACTCGCGGGAGTACTCCGCGAAGGAGCCCGAGACCGGGCGGTACAGGAGCAGCTCGCCGAGCGCCCGCATGATGAAGAAGATGATCACGCCTGCGAGGGCGTACATGAAGATGAGGCTGGGCCCCGCCTTGGCGATGTTCGCCCCGGCGCCCAGGAAGAGGCCGACGCCGACGGCGCCGCCGATCGCGATCATCTGGACCTGGCGACTGCCGAGCCCGCGCTCGTACCCCTCTTCGGGGGCGTCGCCGCCCACGGCCTCACTGCCGGCACGCGGCTCGTCGGTCTTGTCGACCTGCGATGAGGTCATGTGTGGTGCGCCTTTCTCCATGCCGGTCCGAGCCAGTCCTCTGGCTTCGGATCGGGTTCCGATCCCCCCGGATGTGATGGAGCTGTGCCTGGCCGGCGGTCGCCGGCTCGGTGGCGCACCCGACCGGACATGGGTGTTGTCCTGTCGGGCGGTCGTGAAGATCTATCACGGCCGCAAGATGGGCAGCCTGCGGGTGATGTAAGGCATGCCACAGGGAAAAGCGGACAAACAGCACTCAGGTGTGCATACCAGGCCAGGACGGTGACGGGATCGTTATCCGGATCTGAGCGTCCTCTGAGCGAACACCGATTGAACCCTGAACCAACCCCTGATCAGGGCATACCGGCCGCTTCACCGACCGCTTCCCCACTCAGTGCCCGATCAGGGCATCTCGGTGCCCGATCAGGGCATCAGCGTCTCGACGAGCGTCTCCTGGAGACCGCCCAGCCACAGGTACGCCATCACCATCGGCTTGCGAGGGTCCTCGTCCGGGAGGCGGTAGAGGAGGTCGGTGTCCTCCTCCTCGACGACGTCGAGCCGGGCACCGATCGCCAGGCGCAGGTCGTTGAGGGCGCGCAGCCACTGCTCGGACTCCCCGGGGGAGAGCTTGAGGACCGCACCGCCGTCGCCCGCCAGGGTGAGGGCGTCCAGCGAGCGGATCACCGTGAGGGCGTTCTCGCGCTTGCCGGCGCGCAGGTCGTTCTCGGTGAAGCGGCGGAACTCGGAGGAGTGCGCACGCTGCTCCTCCGCCTGTTCCGGCGAGGACGCCTCGACGTCGGGGCCGCTGTAGGCGTCCGGGAAGAGGCGCTGGAGCACGGGGTCGGAGGGCGGTTCGCTGGGGCCCTCCGCGAACAGTTCGGCGAGCGGGTCGTCGGGGGCGTTCTCCGCGGGGCCGGGACCGATGAGCTCCAGGAGCTGTACGGCGAGGGAGCGGATGATGGAGATCTCGACCTCGTCGAGCGCGACGGCCGCGCCGCCGCCGGGGAGCGGTTCGAAGTGTCCTGGCATGGAGTGAGTTCGCTACTTCCGGTCCTGCTCGCGGTTTACAGGGAGGGCTCGGGCTGCTGCCGGTCCGACGGCCGCCGGTCCGACGGCCTCCGGTCCCGCTACTTCCGGTCCTGCTGAAGGGTGGCCCACAGACCGTAGCCGTGCATGGCCTGTACGTCGCGCTCCATCTCCTCGCGCGTGCCGCTGGAGACGACCGCCCGGCCCTTGTGATGGACGTCGAGCATGAGCTTGGTGGCCTTGTCCTTGGTGTAGCCGAAGTACGTCTGGAAGACATACGTCACATAGCTCATGAGGTTGACCGGGTCGTTGTGCACGATGGTGAGCCAGGGGACGTCGGGCTCGGGTACGGCGAAGACCTCCTCCGCCGACTCGGTCTTTTCGATCTCTAGGGGTGCGGGAGCGGTCACACGGCCCATGCTGCCACCAGAGAGGGGGGCCCGCACAAACGGACCCCCGGAATACAACGGGATACAACCGGAATACAACGGCCCCCACAAATCGTCAGAGTGACGAGATGGGGGTACCATCCAGCCTTATGAACACAGCGGACCTTGGGCTGCCGGTGGACGTTCCCTCGACGGCGCTCTTCACGGACCAGTACGAGCTGACGATGCTGCGGGCCGCACTGGCCGCGGGGACCGCCGAGCGACGCTCGGTCTTCGAGGTCTTCACGCGGCGGCTGCCGGAGGGGCGGCGCTACGGCGTCGTGGCGGGCACCGGGCGGGTTCTCGACGCCGTCGAGAACTTCCGCTTCGACGCCGACGTCCTCGGCTTCCTGCGCGAGAACGCCATCGTGGACGAGCCGACCCTGGAGTGGCTCGCCTCGTACCGCTTCAGCGGGGACATCTGGGGCTATCCCGAGGGCGAGGTGTACTTCCCGGGCTCGCCGATCGTGCGGGTCGAGGGGTCTTTCGCCCAGTGCGTGCTCCTGGAGACGGTGATCCTCTCGATCCTCAACCACGACTCGGCCATCGCGGCCGCCGCCTCCCGGATGACCTCGGCCGCCGGGGGCCGGCCGCTGATAGAGATGGGCGCCCGGCGGACGCATGAGCTGGCCGCGGTGGCGGCGGCGCGGGCCGCGTACATCGGGGGCTTCACGACCACCTCCGACCTGGCCGCCGGATTCCGCTACGGCATCCCGACCGTCGGCACCTCCGCGCACGCTTTCACCCTGCTCCACGACCGCGAGCGGGACGCCTTCCAGGCCCAGGTGAACTCGCTGGGCCGGGGGACGACGCTGCTCGTGGACACGTACGACGTCGCGGAGGCGGTACGGATGGCGGTCGACGTCGCCGGGCCGGAGCTCGGGGCCGTACGGATCGACTCCGGGGACCTGCTGCTGGTCGCGCACCGGGTGCGGCAGCAGCTCGACGAGCTGGGCGCGACGGACACGCGGATCATCGTGACCTCGGACCTGGACGAGTACGCGATCGCCTCGCTGGCGGCGGCGCCCGTCGACGCGTACGGGGTCGGCACGCAGTTGGTGACGGGTTCCGGCCATCCCACCTGCTCGATGGTCTACAAGCTGGTCGCCCGCGCCGAATCGGCGGACCCGAAGGCTCCGCTGGCGCCCGTGGCCAAGAAGTCCACCGGCGGCAAGACCTCGATCGGCGGGCGCAAGTGGGCCGCGCGCCGGCTCGACGAGCGGGGGGTCGCCGAGGCCGAGGTGATCGGTACCGGGGCGGTCCCCGTGGGGCTCACCGAGCGACAGTTGCTGGTGGAGCTCGTCAAGGGCGGGCAGGTCCTCTCCCGCGAGCCCCTCGACGTCGTACGTGACCGGCACGCGGCCTCCCGCGCCAACCTGCCGCTGTCGGCGACACAGCTCTCGCGCGGGGAACCGGTCATTCCGACGGAATACATCTGATACGGCCCCTGCGGTGTGCGCGGGGTGCGCCGGAGCGCGCGCGGGCGGCGCTCCGGCCGTCTCCGGCCACCCTTGGGCAAACACGAATGAACGGGCGGTCAGCGGGAATGCAACGGCAACACGCACACCGCACCGGCCGCCGCAGCAGGCCGTAACCGAATGCCCCTCCCGCGCCGCACGTGAAGTCTCTAGGCTCGGCTCCACAGGCCGGTCCCGCACACCCCCTGCCACATTCACCGACCCCATAGTCGACACAGTCGAAGGACACCGACCATGCGCCGCGCCTTGATCGTCGTAGACGTGCAGAACGACTTCTGCGAGGGGGGCAGCCTCGCGGTGGCCGGAGGCGCCGATGTGGCCGCCGCCATCACGGAGCTGATCGGGCAGGCGCCCGCCGGCTACCGGCATGTCGTCGCCACGCGTGACCTCCACATCGCCCCCGGTGGCCACTTCGCCGACAACCCCGACTTCGTCCACTCCTGGCCGGCGCACTGCGTGGCCGGCACGGAGGGGGTCGGGTTCCACCCGAACTTCGCTCCGGCGGTCGCCTCCGGCGCGGTGGACGCCGTCTTCGACAAGGGCGCGTACGCGGCGGCTTACAGCGGCTTCGAGGGCGCCGACGAGAACGGGGTCGCGCTGGGTGACTGGCTGCGCGCCCGCGAGATCGACGAGGTGGACGTGGTCGGCATCGCCACCGACCACTGCGTCCGCGCCACCGCCCTGGACTCGGTCCGGGGCGGCTTCCGCACCCAGGTCCTCCTGGACCTCACGGCCGGAGTCTCCGAGGAGACCACGGACCGGGCGCTGGAGGAGCTGCGGGCGGCCGGGGTGGAGCTCACAGGCAAGCCCGTGGTCTGACCCATGGTCCAACCCGTGGCCTGAAAGGCGCCACAGGGCCCTACGCCGGTGCCGCCGGGCACCTCAGGAGGGATTTGAACGGGCGCCACAGTTCCTGGGTGAGGTCGGGGCCCTGGACGCCGCTGTCAGGGGTGGTGCGCCATATGAGTCCGTCGGGGTGGTGCAGGACGGCGGTGATCTCGTCGGGGGTGGGCGGGGCCGCGTTCCCCCGGAGGTAGACCGCGCGCAGGCCGAGGTTGCGCAGGCGTGTCAGGGCCCGGGCGCGGTTCTGGGCCAGGACCAGAAAGCGCACGCAGCCGGGCCCCGGGCCCGCCGGGCTGGGCAGGTTCAGCGCCACCACCACGCTGCCGTTCGGCAGCTTGCAGAAACCTCCTGCGGCCATGCAGTCACACCCCCGTGCGCACCGGTGTCAATAAGAAATCCACAGGACGCACCTAAACACGATCGGCGGCAACCCGCCAGGGGGTCGCCGCCGATACGCTTCTGACCTGCGGAAATGCCGGTTACTTCACCGCGGGGCCCACTTCGAGCGAGATCGTCGACCCGTCGCGGGCCTCCTTGACGATCTTGATCTTGGTGTTGGTGTCAGTGATCTTGACACCCGCGGTCGGGGCCGTCGTGTCGTAGTAGGTGCTGGTGTGGTCGTTGAAGACCGGCACCCCCGGCTTCGACGGGATCTTCGTCGCCACGTCCGCGCTGTGCAGCGTCAGGCCGTCCGTGCGGTACAGGCTGAACGGCGAGTCGTAGGACTGGATCCGGCTGCGCATCAGCGTGCCGTCGGACCACTTCAGCGCGGTGGAGTGCGAGTCGACCGGCAGGATCTGCCCGTAGCCCGCGTGCGCGCTGACGTTGTTGTCCTTCTGCGAGGTGTCCCACTTCCAGATCAACAGGCCGTTCTGGTACGGGTAGTGCTCCACCCAGGACGGACGCGTCGTCGAGAAGCCGAAGTTGTACGGACCGGTCTTGAGGGTCTTGTCGTACGAGACGTACTGACGGTTCTCCGCGATGTAGTACTGCGGGTAGTCGTCGGTGAAGGACGCGCCGACGCGGGAGAAGCCGGCGGCGGTCCACGCGGCGTCCGCGGTCTCGGCGTTGTCCGAGAAGAGCGCCGAACCGTCCGCGGTCACGGCGATCTCGTCGGCCGCGAAGCCCTTCAGCGCCACGCCACCGTCGCTCTGGTAGCGGAAACGCAGGTCGATCTTCTGGCCCGCGTAGGCGTCAAGCGGGAACGACAGCTTCTTGTACGCGTCCACCGTGCCGGTCAGCGCGGGCTTGCCGCTGCCGTCGCGCGGGATCGGCTGCCCGTCCACCGTGCCGTCGATCGCGGTCCAGTTGGCGCCGCCGTCGGTCGAGACCTCGGTGTACAGGTAGTCGTAGTCGGCCTCGATGTCGTACCAGCCGTCGAGCGTGAGGGCGGCCGACGACTTGCCGGTGAGGTCGACGGAACGCGTCAGCGTGTTCTTGAGGTCGTTGCCGCTGCCGCTCCACCACTGGGTCGAGCCCTGCGCCGGGGTGACGATCTGGGTGGTGACCGCCTTGTCCGGCAGCGAGACCACGAGGGCCTGCTTGTTCTTGGTGTTGTACTCGGCGACACCCAGCTTGTGCTTCGACTTCGTCGCGGCCTTCGCCGTGTCGTAGTTCAGCCAGCCGAGCTGCAGCTTGTCCCAGGCGTTCATGTCGCCGGGCAGGTCACCGATGGCGTTCTTGCCGGTGCCGAGCCAGGAACCGGAGGACATCAGGGTCCAGAAACCCGTGGAGTTCTCGGCCGAGTTGGTGGTGTCGTACTCGTCCGGCAGACCGAGGTCGTGGCCGTACTCGTGCGCGTAGACGCCGAGTCCGCCGTTCTCCGGCTGGATGGTGTAGTCGCCGACCCAGATGCCGGTGTCGCCGATCGCGGCGCCGCCGAGCTTGTTGCCGGCCGGGCCCGTGGCGCCCGCGTCGGTGCCGAACGCGTACCAGCGGTGCGCCCAGATCGCGTCCTCGCCCTGCGCGCCGCCGCCCGCGGATTCGTCCTCACCGGCGTGCACGATCTGGAAGTGGTCGATGTAGCCGTCGGGCTCGTTGAAGTTGCCGTCGCCGTCGTAGTCGTAGCGGTCCCACTGGTCGTACTTGGCCAGGTCCGCCTTGATGTCCGCGTCGGACCTGCCGGCCGCCTTCTGGTCGGCGACCCAGGCGGTGACACCGTCCTGGACCGCGTACCAGGCGCCGGTGGACGCCTTGTTGGAGCCGTAACGGGCCTCGTTGTAGGGGACCTTGACCCAGTCGGTGACCTCGCCGTCGACCGAGTAGCGGCCCGAGGACTGCTTCTCGTAGTACTTCTTCAGCGACTCGGTGTTCTTGCCGGTGCCGAAGTAGAGGTCCTGGAAGTGCGCCTGGTTGTAGTCCGCCTGCCAGGCCGTGCTGTTGTCCTGGGTGCGGTCGGGCGCGGCTATCTGGTTGTGCAGCGGGCCCGCGGTGCCGCCGTAGCGGCTGTCGACCTGGTCGCCGAACTCGACCAGGATCGTGAAGATCTTGTCGGTCTTCTCGCGGCCGAGCTCGACGTACTTGTTCTTGCCCTTGAGCTTGACGACCCGCGAACCGTTCCGGTCCTGGACCTTCGCGTCCCCGGATATGACCTGGTTCAGGGCCTCTTCGCGCTGTGCTTCCTGGGTCTTGCTGAGCGGGCCGTCGAGGTCGTGTTCGGCCTCGTTGCCGGCCGGCTGGGGCTCGTGGCGGTTCGCGCTCGCCGAGGCCGCCGCCGATGCGGCATCATCCGCCTGCGCAACGGCGAACGTCGAGAACGTGGCGGTGGCCGCCGCGAGGGCCACACCCACCGCGGCCGCTCTGAACGTCCATGGTCTGCTGGTCACTTGAAGTCCTCCCCTGCGTTCCGTTCGCGCGGATGGGGGGATCCCGGGGTGATGGAGGTCCGCGCGCGTATACGCGTGTCAAGTGACGACATTCGACCGGAGTTACCAAAGAAAAGACAGATCTTGACTTGAACCTGGCAACTGCACTATGCGGAGCGGCAGTTCGCTATCCGAACCGTGATCGGCTCTCTCAACGGGCGCGTCCGTCCGTCCACTTGGTGGACGCGATGACTCCGTGCGCCCCCTGTGCTCCGGCACCGTGGGTAAGGTCACGCTTACCGGACGTTCCACTCGGGCATGCAGGCGAATAGAGTCGATTGGCGGAACGTTGGAATGTCAACGGATTGACAAGTCGACACCGTTGTCGTCCCACGATTCGCAGCCCCACCCTGATCGGCGGCCCCACTCCCGTTGTCGATCGTCCCGGTCGCCGTCCGATCCCGTTGTTGTCCGCATCCTCCCCCATCGCGAGAGGCACGGGGGGAGTACCCCCACCCCGAGGAATCGCCATGCCTCGTCCGACCGCCGCACAGCTCGCCTACGGTTCCTGCACCGTGATCTTCTCCACCCTTGCCATGCTGCTGCTGTCTCAGACGAGTTCGGGCCTGGGGATCGCGGTGATCACCCTCTCGGCACTCGCTCTCGGACTGCTCGTCGCCGTAACGGTTCCGCTGCCGAAGCGCGTGCGTTCCGGCTCCGTGGCCGCCGTACCGGCTCCCGCACCGGCCCCCGTTCAGGAGCGGGTGCCCGCACAGCGCGAGACCGCGTCCGTCGCCGCGTCCCTGTCCGTGTCCGTGTCGTCGGCGTCTGTCTCCGCCGTACGCGAACCGGCGGGCCCGTGATTCCACGAACCCGCCGCTGTCCCGGTCAGCCGTCTCCTCGTGGAGTGCGGCTGATCGCGTACGTCAGCCCGTTCAGCCCGTGCTGACCACCACCGTCTTGGCCGCCTTGTCGTGCAGGCCCTGCTTGTAGGGCTTGTCGAAGAAGCTCCAACCGCCCGCGATCGCGGTCCAGATGCACGCGCAGCAGAACGCGAACGGGATCCACAGCACCAGCGAGCGGACCAGCGTGGTCTGCACGGAGGGCGTGGAGCCGTTGTCGAGGTTGGCCACGCGCAGGTTGAACAGCTTCTTGCCGAGGGTCTGCCCCGACTTGCTGATCATGACGGTGTCGTAGCCGACGTAGAGCACCGCGGCGATCACGGACTGCCCGAAGCCCCTGCTGTACTCGATCTTGTCGGCGTTCATGTTGTACTGCATGACCCCGAAGGCCCAGGACAGCAGCCACACCACGATGCCCACCAGGATCATGTCGATGATCCTCGCCACCGTGCGTTTGCCGCTGTCGGCGAGCGGAGGCATGCCGGCCAGCGGGTCACCGCCGTAGGGACCGCCGGGGCCGTAAGGGTCGCCGCCGCCGTGCGGAGGCGGCTGGTCGCCGTACGGGGAGTCGTACGGGGAGCCCTGGGGCGGTGTCGGCGGCGGAGGGCCGTCGTACGGGGAGCCGCCGCCCTCGGCAGGCGGGGGCTGCTTCTTGAACGGATCCTCGTCCGGTGGCTGACCCGAACCCGGGGGCGGCGGTTCGCTGCTCATGGCCCGAGTCGACCGCGAACCCCGCCGCCGCGCATCCGGCGAGCGGCCGTCCGGGGGACCGGGCCCCCGGCGGCCGCGCCGCCGCGCGGAGAGTCAGGCCACTACGACGGCGTACGGGCGGCTACGCGGCCACGAAGGTGTGGGCCGCCTTGTCGTGCCAGCACTGGCGCCAGGGCCTGTCGAACAGGCACCACAGGATGCCGACGACACCGATGACGAGGACGCCGGGGACGGCGTAGACGAGCCAGCGGCGCAGGGCCCGCCCGAAGGACGGGGGTTCGTGGCCCTCGATGTCCCGGACCTCGATGCCGCACACCTTCTTGCCCAGGGTGCGGCCCCACTTGGCGGTGGGCAGCGCGTCGTAGAGGACGCCGAAGAGGAGCAGGACGGCCAGGACGATCCCGAGGTAGCCCGCGGTCGTGCCGTCGAGCAGCCACACCGTGACGGTCTGGCCGGACCGCTTGGCCGCGTCGACCTTCTCGTTGATGTGGTCGATCGTCTTGGTGCCCAGCGGTACGGCGGCCACGGCGGTGACGGTCGCCAGGACCGCGGTGTCCACGATCCGGGCCAGCAGCCGCCTGCCGAGGCTCGCCGGGCGCGCCTCGGACTGTCTGCGGGCGGCGGCCTGGAACACGTCGTCCACCGGCGGCTTCCACGGCACGACGGGCTGCCCGTCGGCGCCCGGGTCACCCGCGAGCCGGTGCACCTGCTGGGCCCAGGACGGCTGTCCCCCACCGGGGCCACTGGTGAGAGGCGTGGCGGCGGGGCCGGTGGACTGCTGGGGGACGGAAGGAGTGGAGGGGGCGGAAGGGGTGGAAGGGGTGGAGGGTGCGGGGGTGGCCGGCTGCCGCGCGGCGGCGGACTGGGCCGCCGCCTCCGCCGCGGCCTGGGCGGCCTGCCCGGCGCCGAAGCCACCCCCGGCCCCGGCCTGGCCGCCCGCCGCGGGCGTGTCCGCCCCCGGTGCGCCGGTGGCCGGAGTCGTGCCCCCGGTCTGCGCCCCGCGCTGCGGCCCCGTGCGCGGGGCGGACGGGCGGAAGATCATGGTGCCCTCGGAAGGAGCGGGTTCCGCGGCACCGTCGGGGTGACCGGTGCCGCCGAACTGCGCGCCGCTCGCCGGGGCCGCGGACGCGCCCTCGGCGCCGGTGGTCCGCGCCGGTCCCGTCGGGCGGCGGAACACCACGGTGCCGCCGGACGCGGGAGGTTGCGCGGCGCCGCCCAAGTCCGCGGGCGGGATCGTCGCCGTGCCGTCGGCGCGGGCGGACTCACCGTCCGGCTGGACGACCGCGTCTCCCGGTTCGGCCGCGTGCGCCAGCCGCGGGTCGGCCGTCGGGGGCCCGCCCCAGGACACCCGGCGGTCCTGCTCGCCGCCGAAGCCGGACTGCTGGGAGCGGTCGGCGCCCCACGAGGCCGCGGGCTCGGGCCTGCTGCCGTGCTGTGCCTCGGCCGGGCTCACCCGGCGCGGCTCGGCCGCGGGTTGCGGATCCTCGTCGAAGAAGTGCGGGCCGGTCTCCTCGGCGGGGGCCGGAGCGGGCGCGGGAACGGGGGCCGTGGGCCGGTTGCCGGACGGCGGCGTGAGCGGTACGCCGTCGGAGGGCGCGGGACGGCTCGTACCCGGTACCCAGGAGGCACCGTTCCAGTACCGGACATATCCAGGAATGGAAGGGTCCGGGTAATACCCTTCACGGGGCCGGTCGTCGCCGGGGGCCGGGGTTGGGGCGCTCATGTCCGTCGTCCCGTATCTGCTCGGGGGTTTTTAGGGGCTCCACATCTATCAGACGGGCGCGCCTGTCAGCGGCGCTCCCGCCGTACCCACCTCTTTCGAGCAAGGTTCCGCCACAAGCGGTCGCCGCCCGGAACACGGCCTCGGAACGCCTGCCAAAAAACTTCTTCGAACCCGCGTAATGGTTCCGTGTGATCGCGCTCTCCACTCGTACGGGCCCGCCCTGAGGGCCCCGTACCCGAAAGGAAGCGCATCGACATGCACACCGTGGTGGAACGCGAACTCGAGCTCAACCTCGTCCTGTCGCCCGAACGCAGCATCCCCGTACCGGCCCGGCTCACCTACCGCTCCGACGACCCGTACGCCGTCCACATCACCTTCCACATCGGCTCCGACCATCCCGTCAGCTGGACCTTCGCCCGTGAACTGCTCGTCGAGGGGGTGTTCAGGCCGTGCGGGCACGGCGACGTACGGGTGTGGCCGACGAAGGTCGCGGGCCGCAGCGTCGTCCTGATGGCGCTCAGCTCCCCGGACGGAGACGCCCTCCTCGAAGCGCCCACCGCGCAGATGTCCGCCTGGCTGGAGCGCACCCTGCGGGCGGTCCCGCCGGGCTTCGAGGCCGGGCAGCTCGGCATCGACGAGGGCCTCGCCGAGTTGCTGACCCCGACCCCGGCCGACGACCTGTGGCTGCGCGACCCGTGGCCGTCGGACGAGTCGACGGACGGCGTGTGAATCCGCCGAGCGCCGGTGCCCTACGGGCGGCCCGCGGCCAGCAGGGTCTCCGCGACCGATGTGCGCGCGTACAGCACCGAGCGACCGGCCCGGTGCGCGCTGACCAGGCCCGCGTCGCGCAGTGCGGTCAGGTTCTGGGACACCCCGGCCGGCGAGAGCCCCGTGCGGTGGGCCAGCTCGGTGGTGGAGGCCGGGGTCTCCAGTTCGGTCAGCAGCAGGGTCCGCGAGCGGCCGAGTACGGCGGCGAGGGCATCGGTCCCGGCGGGCGGCCGGGGTTCCCACAGGGTGCCGACGCCCCCGCCGGATAGGCGAGTTGGGGCGGCCCGGCGATCGCCGGGGCCGGGCGCACGGCGGGCGCGCGGGGTGCCGACGCCGCCGAGGTGCGGGCCGTCGCACGGGCCCACGGGGTGAGCGCGGCGCAGGTCCGGCTGGCCTGGACGTTGCATCGCGGACCGCATGTACTGGCCATCCCCGGCACTGGCGACCCGGACCACCTGGCCGCCAACGTGGCCGCCGGCGCCCTGCGGCTGAGCGAGGACGAACTGGCCCTCCTGGACCGACTTCACCGGAACGGGGCCGGGGGTGACGGGGGTGAGAGGGGTGACGGGAGTGACGGAAGTGACGGGGGTGACCGCACTCGGCCCGCGGAAACGGCCGAGGCGGGGTCCTAAAGCACCTTGCCCGGGTTCAGGATGCCCAGTGGGTCGAAGGCGGCCTTGATGCCGCGCTGCATCTCCACGCCCACCGGTCCGAGCTCGCGCGCCAGCCACTCCTTCTTCAGGACTCCGACGCCGTGTTCACCGGTGATGGTGCCGCCGAGTTCCAGACCGAGGGCCATGATCTCGTCGAAGGACTCGCGGGCGCGCCGCGACTCGTCGGGATCGTCGGCGTCGAAACAGACGGTGGGGTGGGTGTTGCCGTCGCCCGCGTGCGCGCAGACACCGATGGTCAGGGAGTACTTCTCGGCGACGCGCTCGATGCCTTCGAGCATGTCGCCGAGCCGGGAGCGCGGCACGCACACGTCGTCGATCATCGTGGTGCCCTTGACCGCTTCGAGCGCGGTGAGCGACAACCGCCGCGCCTGGAGCAGCAGTTCGGATTCCGCCGCGTCCTCCGCGGGGACCACCTGCGTCGCGCCCGCGGCCTCGCACAGTGCGCCGACGGCGGCCAGGTCGGCGGCCGGGTCGTGGGTGTCGAAGGCGGCGAGGAGGAGCGCCTCGGTGGTCTCCGGCAGGCCCATGTGGGCCAGGTCGTTGACGGCCTTGACCGTCGTACGGTCCATGAGTTCCAGGAGGGAGGGGACGTGCCCGCCCTCCATGATCCGGACCACGGCGTCGCAGGCGGCCCGCGCCGATCCGAACTCCGCCGCCAGCACCAACTGCTGGGGCGGCTGCGGCTTGAGCGCCAGGATCGCCCGTACGACGATGCCGAGCGAGCCCTCGGATCCGACGAAGAGGCGGGTGAGGTCGTACCCGGCGACCCCCTTCGCCGTACGGCGTCCGGTGGACATGAGCCGTCCGTCGGCCAGCACCACGTCGAGGCCGAGGACGTACTCGGCCGTCACCCCGTACTTCACACAGCACAGGCCGCCGGAGGCCGTGCCGATGTTTCCGCCGATCGTGCACATCTCCCAGCTGGAGGGGTCCGGCGGGTAGTACAGACCGTGTTCGTTCACGGCGCGGGAGAGGGTGGCGTTGATGACGCCGGGTTCCACGACGGCGATCCGGTCGACCGGGTTGATCTCGAGGATGCGGTCCATCTTCACCAGCGACAGCACGATGCAGCCGTCGGAGGCGTTGGCGGCGCCGGACAGGCCGGTGCGGGCGCCCTGCGGGACGACGGGGACACGCAGCTCGGTCGCGATCCGCATGACGTGCTGGACCTGTTCGACGGTACGGGGCAGGACGACGACGGCGGGGGTGCCCGCCTCGCAGAAGCTCGCCATGTCGTTCGCGTAGGAGGCCGTGACGTCCGGGTCGATGAGGACGGCCTCGGCCGGCAGGCCGCTCAGCAGGCGGTCCACGAGGTTGCCGGTGACTTCGTCGCGCGGGGCTTCGATACGGCTCATGATCACAGCGTCGCACTCGGGGCCATCGGTGTGAACCCCATCCACGCGGGGCTTGGCGTGCCGGGGTGTGGTCTTCGTATTGACGCACAGTGAGCGGCATGGAGATCGAAGAGCGACAGCCGGTGCTCACGGGGCTCGCGCCCCAGGGGCCCTCCGGGCGGCGTCCCTCCGTCGCCAAGCACGTGCTGATCGGCCTGGTCGCGGGGTCTGTCGTCCTCGGCGGGGTGCTGGTGCTGGTGCCCTCGGCGCGGCGGACAGCGGCGCCGCCGTCGTCGGGTCCGGTGGCACGGGCGGGGACGGCGGTGGGGGCCGGGGTGCCCGCCGCGCTGCCCGATCTGGTGGCGCTCATCGGCGACCACGAGGCCCATCTGCGCGCCCATCCGCGCGACGAGCGGTCGTGGGCGGTGCTCGGCGCGGCGTACGTGGAGCAGGGGCAGCGGACTGCCACGCCCGCGTACTTCCCGAAGGCCGAGCAGGCGCTGCGCACATCACTGCAGACGAAGCCGAAGGGGAACCCGACGGCGCTGGAGGGGCTGGCCGCGCTCGCCAACGCCCGCAACGACTTCCGGACCGGGCGGAAGTGGGCCGAGGAGGCACTGAAGCTGGCGCCGAAGCGGTGGACGGCGTATCCGCTGCTGATCGACTCCTGCACCGGTCTGGGTGACTACAACGCGAGCCGCGGCGCGCTGGAGAAGCTCCAGAGGCTGCACCACGGGCCGCCGGTGCTGGCCGAGGCCGCCCAGGTGTACTGGGACCGCGGCTGGCGCGAGGACGCGGTGGCCTCCCTCGCGGACGCGACGGCGGGCGCCACCGCTCCGGCCGAGCGGGCGACCTGGCTGGCGCAGTCGGGCCGGCTCGCCTGGGAGCGCGGGGACCGCGAGGAGTCGCTGCGCTACTACGAGGCCGCGCTGAGCAACGACCCCGACCAGCACGGCGCGCTCGCCGGACAGGGGCGTGCGCTGGCAGCGCTCGGACGCAACGCGGAGGCGCTGCGTGCATACCAGTCGGCGCTCGCCCAGGAGCCCGATCCGCGGTACGCGCTGGAGCTGGGCGAGCTGTACGAGACGCTGGGGGAGCGCGACGCGGCACAGACGCAGTACGCCCTACTGCGGGAGCGGGTGCGCACCGACGCCGCGGCCGGTGTCGACGACGAACTGGTCCTCGGGCTGTTCGAGGCGGACCACGGCGATCCGGACGACGCGGTGCGCCGGCTGCGCGAGGAGTGGAAGCGCCAGCCCGGTGTCGCCGTCGCGGACGCGCTGGGATGGGCGCTGCACCGGGCCGAGGAGGACGAGGAGGCGCTGAAGTTCGCGACGACGGCGACGGACAAGACGAAGGGCGGCGGCGTCCGCAGCGCGCTGTACGTCTTCCACCGGGGGCAGATCGAACGCGAGCTGGGCCAGCTCGCGCCCGCACGCCGCCACGTCGCGGAGTCCCTCCAGATCAACCCGTACTTCTCCCCCGTCCTCGCCCCCCAGGCCCGGCACGCCCTGGCCGCCCTCGGCGAGCCGCCCGCGGAGCCGCCGCCCGAGCCGAAGGACGAGACCCCGACGGAGCCGGAGGAGGCGGCGGGGCCGCCGGGCACTGCCGTGAATCCGGCGAACCCGTCGGCCCCGAGGGCGCCCCGTCGACCCAGCACGGCGCGGACACCGGCACCGACACCGACACCAACACCGGGGCACTCGGCGTCACGCTGACAGGTGACAGGTGACAGGTGACAGGTGACAGGTGACAGGTGACAGATAACGGCTGACAGATGACAGGTGACAGATATCCGCGTTTGATCCCTACAGGTTGCCGCGCTTCTCCTGCTCCCGCTCGATCGCCTCGAAGAGCGCCTTGAAGTTGCCCTTGCCGAAGCCCATCGAGCCGTGTCGCTCGATGATCTCGAAGAAGACGGTCGGACGGTCCTGGACCGGCTTGGTGAAGATCTGGAGCAGATAGCCGTCCTCGTCGCGGTCGGCGAGGATCTTGAGCTCGCGCAGGGTGTCGACGGGGACCCGGGTGTCGCCGACCCACTCGCCGAGGGTGTCGTAGTACGAGTCGGGCGTGTCCAGGAACTGGACCCCGGCCGCGCGCATGGTGCGTACGGTCTGCACGATGTCGTTGGTGTTCAGCGCGATGTGCTGGACGCCCGCGCCGCCGTAGAACTCCAGGTACTCGTCGATCTGGGACTTCTTCTTGGCGATGGCGGGCTCGTTGATCGGGAACTTGACCTTGAGCGTGCCGTCGGCGACGACCTTCGACATCAGCGCGCTGTACTCGGTCGCGATGTCGTCGCCCACGAACTCCTTCATGTTCGTGAAGCCCATGACCTTGTTGTAGAAGCCGACCCATTCGTTCATGCGGCCGAGTTCGACGTTGCCGACGCAGTGGTCGATGGCCTGGAAGGTGCGGTGGGCGGGCGGTTCGACGATCGGGGCGACGGCGGTGAACCCGGGGAGGTACGGGCCGTCGTAGCCGGTGCGTTCGACGAGCGTGTGCCGGGTCTCGCCGTACGTGGCGATCGCGGCGAGGACGACGGTGCCGTTCTCGTCCTTGAGCTCATAGGGCTCGGCGAGCGGGCGGGCGCCGTGCTCGACGGCGTACGCGAACGCGGCGCGCGCGTCCGGGACCTCGATGGCGAGGTCGACGACCCCGTCGCCGTGCGCGGCCACGTGCTCGGCCAGGAAGTGGCCCCAGGGGGTGGCGGGCTTGATGACGGAGGTGAGGACGAAGCGTGCCGAGCCGTTCTCGAGGACGTACGACGCCGTCTCACGGCTGCCGTTCTCCGGTCCGGAGTAGGCGACCAGCCGCATGCCGAAGGCCGTGGAGTAGTAGTGCGCGGCCTGCTTGGCGTTGCCGACGGCGAAGACGACCGCGTCCATTCCCTTGACCGGGAAGGGGTCTGCCTGCCGGGCGGTGTCGGGAGTGAGGTGTGTGGTCTGCGTCATGGCCGCAGACTCTCTCCGTTCCACAAGGTGCGCAATAGTTTGCGTGAGAGCTGGACAATATGCTCAGCAAAACGCCCATGCCTGCGGGCGTTCTGTACATGATGACCACCCGGGAGGGCGGCATGGCAATCGATCACCTGGACGGCCGGCTCATCGTGCTGCTGGCCGAGGAGCCGCGCATCGGCGTGCTGGAGATGTCCCGGCGGCTCGGGGTCGCGCGTGGCACCGTGCAGGCCCGGCTGGACCGCCTTCAATCGAATGGAGTCATCCGGGGATTCGGTCCGCAGGTGGATCCGGCCGCGCTCGGCTACCCCGTCACGGCCTTCGCGACGCTGCAGATCCGGCAGGGACAAGGCACGGACGTACGGGCGCACTTGGCGACCGTCCCCGAGGTGCTGGAGCTGCACACGACCACCGGCAGCGGCGACATGCTGTGCCGCCTGGTGGCCCGCTCGAACGCCGATCTCCAACGCGTGATCGACCGGGTCGTCGGTTTTGATGGCATCGTCCGGGCCTCCACGGCGATCGTCATGGAGAACCCCGTTCCGCTGCGGATCATCCCGCTGGTTGAGCAGGCGGCGACCGAGCACTGACCGACGACCGGGGAGGTGGCGTCACCTCTCGGCCGTGAACGGCCGAGCTTGTACGGCTCAGTGACCTGCCGGGCAGCTGTTCGTATTTCCTGGCCTAGGCAGCCGTGCGGGCACTCCGCGCCCGCCGAGTGCAGATGCGGTGACACTCCGCGTCGCAGCCACAAGAGGCGATTCCTCCCCGGCGTGAACCCCGGGGCACCCTCGCCCTTTCATGCTCAGCTGCACGCTGGCAACAGGCTCACTCCCGCTCAACCTTTGGGAACGATTCGTCAAGGGAGGGCGAGCAGGACGACGGCTTCCAACGAAGTGCTTGCAAAGAAATCCTTGCAACTACTTCTTTGCAACGCTACCTTTGCATGCATGGAAGAGCCCAAGGAACCGCTGCCCGAGGAACGACTGGTCCGCACCCTCGATGCCCGCACACTGCGCGGCATCGCCCACCCCCTGCGCATGCAGTTGCTGTACGCGCTGCGGCAGCGGGGGCCCGCCACCGCGTCGATGCTCGCCGAGCGGCTGGGCGAGTCCAGCGGGGCTACCAGCTATCACCTGCGGCAGCTCGCCACGCACGGCTTCGTCGAGGACGCGCCCGAGCGGGGCAAGGGCCGTGAGCGCTGGTGGCAAGCCGTCGACCAGGGCGTGTACTTCGATGCGAACCTGCTCAAGGACGGCGACCCGACGGTCCGCGGAGCGGCCGACATGTACCTGCACGAGGTCGCGACCACGCACACGCGTGAGCTGTCGACCTGGCTGGGTACGCGCGACGACTGGTCCGAGGACTGGTACCGGGCCAGCGACATGAGCGACTGGACCCTACGACTGACGTCCGGGCAGGCCCGCGAACTCATCGAAAAGATGCACGACCTGCTCGAAAGCTACCGACCCCTCGCCGACGCCGAGGACGACCCCGCCGCGGAGCAGGTCCGCATCCACACCCACGCCTTCCCCGTCACGCAGGACCGAACGGAGACGCACCCATGACGCACGCCGAAACCCACCTCACCCTGCACCACACCCGCGCCGCCGAGCTCCGGGCCCAGGCCGAAACCCACCGCCTGGCCACCTCCACCCGCCACCCCGGCGAACTCCGCACCCGCCTCGGCTGGACCCTCGTGGAGGTCGGCCTGCGTCTCGCCGCCGCCCCCCGCGTCGCCGTCGCGCACTAGCGGCTCGCTGGCGCGGCCCGCTAGCAGCTGGGGACCGAGCCCTTCCCCTTCTCCAGGGAGACCAGCGCGTCGACCGCGCCCTTGAGCGTGGTCACCGGAACCAGTCGCAGGCCCTTGGGCAGTTCCGACTTGGCGTCCGAGCACTCCGCCTTCGGGACCAGGAAGACCGTCGCGCCGTCGCGCCGGGCGGCCTGCGTCTTCAGGGCGACCCCGCCGACCGCGCCGACCTTGCCGTCGGCGTCGATCGTCCCCGTACCCGCGACGTTGCGACCGCCCGTGAGGTCGCCGCCGCTGCCGTCGCCGTCCAGCTTGTCGATGATCCCGAGCGTGAAGAGCAGTCCGGCGCTGGGCCCGCCGACGTCGGCCAGCTTGAGCGTGACCTTCACGTCGTTCTTCTCGTGCAGATAGGACAGTGCCGCCTCGGTGGCCGTGTCCTGGGACTGCTTCATCTGGTCGGCGTTGTGCTGCTCGATCTCCTTGACGGAGTTCCCGCTCGGGTAGACCGAGTCGCGCGGCATCACGGCCCGGTCCGTACGGAACCAGCCGTCGATCACGTCACCGAGGCTGACGCTCGCGTCCGGCCCCGTCGCCTCGATCGTCGTCATCCGCAGCTGCCCGCTCGTCGTGCGGGTGGGCGCTCCGCTGATCGTGATCACCGGGTCGCCCTTGTTCTCGCCGAGAACGTTCGCCGTCATGCCGGGCTGCGCCACGGAGAACGGCAGCGGCGCGAACGCCGCCGTGGCGAGCAGGGCCACGACGGGAGCGGCGCAGACGGCGATGGCTTGGAGGCGTGTGAGGCGAGAGAGCACAGGATCAATCTAACGTCACCGCTCGGCGCGGCCTCCGTACAGGTCCCGCCGGGCGGTGGTGAAGCGGCGCAGCGCCTCCGGCAGCGGCTCGGTCCCGATGCCCTCAGTGCGCGGCACCGGCAGATGACCGTCCTGAAGGACGAAGGGCTCGGTGATGTCCTCGGCGAAGTAGCGGCTGGAGGCGGAGGTGTCACCGGGGAGGGTGAAGCCCGGCAGGGCCGCCAGGGCCAGGTTCGGGGCTCGGCCGATGCCCGTCTCCAGCATGCCGCCGCACCAGACCGGCACCCCGTGCGCGTGAGCGACGTCATGGATGCGGCGCGCCTCCAGGTAGCCGCCGACCCGGGCGGGCTTCACGTTGACGACCCGGCAGGCGTCCATGGCGATCGCGGAGGCGGTGTCGCGGGCGCTGTGCAGGGACTCGTCGAGGCACACGGGGGTGGCGATGCGCTGCTGGAGCCTCGCGTGCGCGTGGAGGTTGTTCTCCTCCAGCGGCTCCTCGATGAGCAGCAGTCCGAACGCGTCGAGCCGGCGCAGGTGCTCGGCGTCCGCGAGCGAGTACGCCGTGTTGGCGTCCACCTGGAGTGGCAGCGCGTCCCCGAAGCGCTCACGCACGGCCCGTACGGGCTCCAGGTCCCAGCCGGGTTCGATCTTCAGCTTGATCCGGACGTACCCCTCGGCGAGGTAGCGCTCGACGTCGTCGAGGAGTGCCGGGACGGAGTCCTTGATGCCGACCGACACTCCGGCGGGCACGCGGTCGTGGACGGCTCCGAGGTAGGTCGCGAGCGACATGCCGTGCGCGCGCAGCTCGGCGTCGAGGACGGCCGTCTCCAGGGCCGCCTTGGCCAGCTCGTGCCCCTTGATCTTCGCCATCGCGGGGGCGAACGCGGCGGCCGTGAGATGCGGGAGGGCGGCCACGCGCGGCAGCAGGAAGTCGCGGAGCACGATCTCGGCGCCGGCCACGAACTCCGAGCAGTACAGCGGCTCGGGGTCGGCGGCGAACTCCGACCAGCCCTCGGCCGCGTCCGTGACGACGTGCAGAAGGAAGGTGTCCTTCGTCGTCATGGTCCCGAAGGAGGTACGGAAGGGGGTGACGAGGGGCAGCGCGATGTGGACGACTTCGACGCGTTCGAGTTTCATGCGGCGCCTTCCGTGACGGGGCGGGTGAGGGTGTACCAGCCGTCGCGGGACATCCCCGTGGCGACGTACCCCTCGGCGAAGGCCTCCGTGAAGACCGCGCGGACGGCGTGGCGCCAGCGCAGCGCGAGCACCGGGTCGGCGGCGCGCAGCTTGACGACGTCGTCCGGGACCCGGCACCAGATGTGCTGGTCGGAGGTGTCGCGGCGGGCGAGGAAGGCGTTGTCGGGGGCGAGGTGGGTGGCGGGCGCGGCGTCACGATCGCCGGTCTCCCCGGGTGTACTGGGTGTACTGGGCGTGCGGGGCGCGGCCAGATCCCAGGTCACCGTCAGCCGGTCGCTCTCGTCCCCGTCGTTCACCCCGTCCGCCATGGGCCCGTAGAAGTCGACCAGGTACTCCGTGCCGGTGGCCCCCAGCTTGACCAGGTTGAAGCGGGCGTTGCGGCCGACCAGCGGATCGAAGGTCCAGCGCATGGTGCGGGCGCCGCGCTCCAGGGCCCAGGCGCGCTGGGCCTGCTTCACGGCGTGGCCGACCCCGCGATCGGCCGCGGCGACCAGGGAGTACGTGTCCTGCCGTCCCGGCTCCCCGAACACGGCGACGGCGGCTCCGGCCAGCCGTGTCCCGTCGTACGCGGCATGCACCGCACCCCCGGCGTGCACCAGGCTGTGCAGCACCTCCGCCGGATAGGGCGGGTTGCTGCGGGGCGTCTGCCAGACGTCGCTGAAGAGGTCGGCCACCGCGCCGATCCCGGCGACGTCGTGAACGGTACGGATGCTCACTTCGGTCATGGAACCGAGTCTCGAAGCTCGCGGCGGCGCCCACGTTGTACATCAGGACAACACGCGCGTACGTTCCTGATGAGATCGGCCAACCACGCCCGTCCGAAACCGGCCGACCATCCTTGTCATCCCCATCCCCATCCCCATCCCCGTTCCCGTTCCCCGGAAGGAGTCGCGTGGACGCCTGCACCCTCGGTGACCTGCTGGATGTCGTCGGCGGCCCCTCCGTACGGCTGCACACCGCGCCCGCCGGGCTCACCGTGCCCGTCACCGAGGCGCTGCTGTACGACGCCCACGCGCCGCTGACCCGTGCGCCCGGGGCGCTGCTGCTCGCGGTCGGGGTGCGGGCGTCCGCGGCGGGGCCGCTGGCGCGGGCGGCGGCGGAGGCGGGGATGACCGGGCTGGTCGTACGCGGCCCGGACGGCCCGCTCGCGGAGGCGGAGTCGGCGGGTGTGGCCCTGCTGTCCGTGGACGAGGACGCCGCCTGGCACCACGTGCATCTGCTGCTCGCCTCCGCGATCGGCGCACGGCCCTCGGCCGCCGGAAGCGGTCTGGGGGATCTGTTCGCGCTGGCCGACGCGGTGGCCGCGGCCGTCGGCGGCGCCACCGCGATCGAGGACCCGCGGCAGCGGATCCTCGCCTACTCGACGGTTGCCGGGCAGCCGGTCGACGAGGACCGCCGCACGGGCATCCTCGGCCTCCAGGTACCAGGGAGCCCCGCCAACTCGGAGCAGTACCGGGTGCTGTTCGCGGCCGAGGGCGTGGTCCGGCTGCCCGCCCTGGAGGGCAGCGACAACCTGCCGCGGCTCGCCGTCGCCGTCCGGGCCGGCGGCGAGACCCTCGGCTCGCTGTGGGTCGTCGACGACGGCGGCCTCGCGCCGGACGCCGAGGAGGCCCTCGCTCAGGGCGCGTCCACGGCGGCGCTGCTCCTGCTGCGGGCCCGCGCCGCGCAGGAGCTGGCCCGCCACCAGAACGGCGACCTGCTGCGCCGCCTGCTCGACGGCACCGCCGACCCGGCGGGCGCCGCCCACCGCTTGGGGCTGAGCCTCGGCCCGGACGGAAACCCGGCGCCCGTGCGCGTGGCCGCCTTCGTCCTGGACTCCAGTGTCTCGGCGGCGGACGTCGAACAGACCGCGCTACGGCTCCTGGACCTCGTACGCCTCCAGTGCGAGGCGCGCTACGGGCGGCACGCGGGCGTCCTCGTCGACGGGGTCGTGTACGCGCTGCTGCCGGCGGTCGGGGAGCGTGGCGGGGCGCGGCACAGAGGGCTGGCGGAGGACATCGTGGGGCGGGCCGGGCAGGCGCTGCGGGTGCCCGTACGGGCCGGGCTGGGGGACGTGGTCCCCGGGCTCGCGGAGGTGCGGGCCTCCCGGGACGACGCCGACCTCGTGCTGCGGGTCCTGGGCCCGGAGCTGCCGGTGGCGACCGTGGAGGAGGTGAGGCCGCGCGTCACCCTGCTGCGGCTTGCCGAAGTCCTGGGCGAGCGACGGGAGTTGAGCGCGGGCGGGTGGCGGCGGGTCCTCGCGTACGACGCCGAGCACGGCACCGAGTACGCCCGCACCCTCGTCGCCTGGCTGGAAGCGGGCTGCGACATGGCGGGCGCGGCGCGGCTGCTCGCCGTGCACGCCAACACCTGCCGCTACCGCCTCCGGCAGGCCCGGCAGCAGCTCGGCATCGACCTCGACGATCCCGACGAACGGCTGGTGCTGTGGCTCCAGTTGCGGACGCTGGGCGGACTCGGCAGCCGCCGCTGAGCCACCCTTCGGTCCTGGCCGTCAGTTGACGTCCACGTCCTCGAAGACCTCCAGCATCCGCGACAGCACCCGCACACACGTCCGCACGTCCGCACTTCCGCGTCGGTGAGGGCGGCGCCCACTACGCCAACGTGGAACAGCCGTAAGTCCACCAAGTTCCCGCTGGAGTGGCTCAGCGGCCCCCCGGCGTGAGCCACCGCGTCAGCCGCTTCTCGCACGCCCGCAGCTGCGCCACCGGGACGTACTCCCCCGCCGTGTGCGCGAGGACCGGATCGCCCGGGCCGTAGTTGAGGGCGGGCGTGCCGAGGGCGGCGAAACGGGCCACGTCCGTCCAGCCCAGCTTCGGACGCGGCGTGGCGTCCAGCATGCGGACGAGCGAGGCGACCGCGTGCCGGTCGAGCCCGGGGAGCGCGCCCGGCACGACCTCCGTGACGTCGACCTCGTACTCGTCCTCGGGAAAGAGATCCCGTACGTACTTCTCCGCCTCCTCGGCCGAACGGCTCGGTGCGAAACGTGAGTTGACGGTGATCACGCACTCGTCGGGGACGACGTTGCCCGCGACCCCGGCGCGTACGGCGACGGCGTTCAGCCCCTCCCGGTACTCCAGGCCGTCGATCACGACCCGTTCCGGGATGTGGTCGGCGAGGCGCTGGAGGACGGCCCCGGCGCGGTGCGCGGCGTTCACACCCCGCCAGGCGCGCGCGGTGTGCGCGCGCTCGCCGCGGACCGTGATGTCGGCCATCAGCACACCCTGGCAGCCCGCCTCGACCCCGGCGTCGGACGGCTCCATGAGGATCGCGAGGTCGGCCTTCAGCAACTCCGGCCGTACGGCGGCGATCCGGCCGAGCCCGTTGCGGTCGCCCTCGACCTCCTCGCACTCGTAGAAGACGTACGTGAGGTCGCGGGTGGGCGTGGGGAGCGTCGCCGCCAGCCGGAGTGCGACGGCGACGCCGCCCTTCATGTCGCAGGCGCCGAGCCCGTACAGGAGGTCGCCCCGCAGGACGGACGGCAGGTTCCCGGCGGCGGGAACGGTGTCCAAGTGGCCCGCGATCAGGATCCGTTCGGGGTGGCCGAGGCCGGTGCGGGCGACCACCGAGTTGCCGATCCGCTCCACGGTGAGGTGCGGGAGGTCGGCGAGGGCCGCCTCGACGGCGTCCGCGAGCCGGGCCTCCTCGCCGCTCTCGGAGGGGAGGTCGACGAGGGCGCGGGTGAGGGCGACGACGTCGGCGGTGAGGTCGAGGGTGTTCACGCCACTTCCTCGTCGCCGAGGTTGTCGCCGATTTTCTCGCCGGGCTTGTCTCCGGGCTTGTCTCCGAGCTTGGAGTGCTTGATCCCGTACAACCAGTAGATCACCAGGCCGACGGCCATCCACGCGCCGAACGCGACCCACGTGTCCGACCCCAGGCTGAACAGCATGTAGACGCAGAAGCCCACACCCAGGATCGGCGTCACCGGTGAGAAGGGGACCCGGAAGGAGCGGGGTGCCTCCGGGCTGCGGCGGCGCAGCAGGACGACCGCCAGGTTGACCAGCATGAAGGCGAAGAGCGTACCGATGCTGGTGGCGTCCGCGAGCGCGCCCAGCGGGACGAGCGCGGCGAGCACGGCGATGAAGGTGGAGACGATGACCGTGTTGGCGCGCGGCACCCCGGTGGTGGGGTGCACCTTGGAGAACAGCGGCGGCACGAGCCCGTCCCTCGACATCGCGAAGAGGATGCGGATCTGACCGTACTGCACGGTGAGCACGACGCTCGTGGTGGCCACGACCGCCCCGATGGATAGCAGGATCGGCCACAGGCTGCCGCCGCCGACGGACTGCACGAGCACCTGGCTCAGCGTGGCCTCCGTGCCCTCGAACTTCCTCCACGGCATCGCGCCGAGCGCGGCGACCGCGACGAGGACGTACAGGGCGGTGACGAGGACGAGGGAGAGGATGATCGCGCGCGGCAGGTCGCGCTGCGGGTTCTTCGCCTCCTCCCCCGCCGTCGAGGCGGCGTCGAAGCCGATGTAGGAGAAGAAGAGCGAGGCGGCGCCCGCGCTCATGCCGGCGGTGCCGAGCGGGAAGAGGGGCGTGAAGTTCCCGGCGCGGAAGGCGGTGAAGGCGACCGCGCAGAACATCACCAGGGCGGCGATCTTCACACCGACCATGACGGTGTTGGCGACGGCGCTCTCCTTCGCTCCGCGCAGCAGCACGACCATGGCGAGGACGACGATGGCGGCGGCGGGGATGTTGAGGACACCACCTGCGCCGGGCGGCGCGCTGAGCGTGTCGGGGAGGGTGACCCCGACGGTCAGGTCGAGCAGTTCGTTGACGTACTGCCCCCAGCCGACCGCGACGGCGGCCACGGACACCCCGTACTCCAGGATCAGACACCAGCCGCACACCCAGGCGACGAGCTCGCCGAGGGTGGCGTACGCATAGCTGTACGAGGAGCCGGAGCCCGGGATCATGCCGGCCAGCTCGGCGTACGACAGCGCGGAGAACAGCGCGGTCACACCGGCCAGGACGAACGACACGACGATGGCGGGACCGGCCTCGGGCACCGCCTGGCCGAGGACCACGAAGATGCCGGTGCCGAGCGTGGCGCCCACGCTGAGCAGGGTGAGCTGCCCGACGCCCATCGTCCGCCTGAGCGGGCTCCCGGCGGCCTCGGCGACCAGCGATCCGACGTCCTGACGCCGGGTCAGCCGAGCCGCCCGTCCGCCTCCTCGGCCGACGTCCGGCCGTGTACGTACCGTCTCCGTCTCCACGCCTTGTCTCCCTCCACCGTTCACCGTTCCGCCTTCAGTGCCCTGATGATGCGGAGGGCGGGGCGACGGGCGGTGGGCGCATCGGCCAGAGATGGCGGGGGTGGTTTGGCGGGTCGGCCAAAGCCAGGGGGTGACTGGAAACAAGGACCGTCGGCGCAACAGGGCGCGGGGGGGCAGTGTGGCCGAGCGCGGGGGGTCAGGGCGGCGAAGTCCGGGGCGTCAACACAATGGAGCGCGGAGCGCCAGCGCGGCAGAGTGCGGGGCCTCAGCGCCACGGAGCGCGGAGCGCCAGCGCGGCAGAGTGCGGGGCCTCAGCGCCACGGAATGCGGAGCGTCCGCACAGTACGGAGCGTCAGCGCAGCGCGTCCGCGACCTCCCGCGCCGCGTCCATGACCCTCGGCCCCACCCGTTCCGGCACGGAGTCCGCGAGCATGACGACACCGACGCTGCCCTCGACCCCGGTCACCCCTATCAGGGGAGCGGCGGCCCCACTCGCACCCGCCTCCAACTCTCCGTGCGTGAGCGTGTATCCCGGGGCGTCCGCCGGCCCGGGCTGCCGGGCGGCGAGGATCGCGCGGCCCGCGGCGCCTCGGTCCAGCGGATGGCGGAACCCGGCGCGGTAGGCGACGTGATAGTCCGTCCACGTCGGCTCCACGACGGCGACGGCGAGCGCCTCGGTCCCGTCGACGAGCGTGAGATGGGCCGTGGCCCCTATGTCCTCGGCCAGCGCGCGCAGCGCCGGCAGCGCGGCCTCCCGTACCAGCGGATGCACCTGACGCCCCAGCCGCAGTACCCCAAGCCCGACCCGGGCACGGCCGCCCAGATCCCGGCGTACGAGCGCGTGCTGCTCCAGCGTGGCGAGCAAGCGGTACACAACGGTCCGGTTGACGCCCAGTTTGTTCGAGAGCTCGGTGACGGTCAGCCCGTGGTCCGTGTCGGCGAGCAGCTTGAGGACACGCAGTCCCCGGTCGAGCGTCTGAGAGGTCTCCGCGGTCACGACGCCCACTCCTTAGTGGTGAGGTCGGCGGCCCCTCGCGGCGGTTGCGTCTCCGAGTCCCGTCGGCGACGCGCTTCAGAGGCCGCCGTCGGCTGACGACCCGGGCTCTTCCCGGGTGGAGTCGCTACACGGCTGCGCTCCGCGGCGGCGCTGCCACGGGGCGTGTGCGTAGCGGGACAGTAGCGAGCCAGTTCGCTCAGCGGAAGTCTCCGTCCAGAATCCGGTCATGGCCTGGTACGGACTCTTCCCCTTTGCAGGGCCTTTGTCCTCGTACGTACGGCGCACACGCACAGGAACACGCCCCTGAAAGGGGCGCGGGGCGCTGACATCATGCGGCTCCGCCGCGTGGGCGCGACCAGCCACAAGCGATCCACAGCCGAAGCACAACCAGCGCCCCACGAACCGCGACCGCCCAGGCACAGCGCCCAGCGTCACCGCATTCGGGTGGCCCACTCCTGCACCTTGGCGATCCGCTGCCGCAACTGCCCCGCCGTCGCCTCCGCGCTCGGCGGCCCCCCGCACACGCGGCGCAGTTCGGTGTGGATCACGCCGTGCGGCTTGCCGCTCTGGTGGACGTACGCGCCGACCATGGTGTTGAGCTGCTTGCGCAGTTCCAGCATCTCCTTGTGCGAGACCACGGGCCGCCGCTCGGCGGGCAGTTCGAGAAGGTCGGCCTCGTCGTCGGGCTTCTTGCGGCTGTGCGCGATCTGCCGCGCCTGCCGCTTCTGGAGCAACAGCTGCACCTGGTCGGGTTCGAGCAGCCCCGGAATCCCGAGGTAGTCCTGCTCCTCCTCGCTCCCCGGGTGGGCCTGCATCCCGAACTCGGCGCCGTCGTACAGCACTCGGTCGAAGACGGCCTCGGACTCCAGCGCCTCGAAGGAGAACTGCTCCTGCTCGCCGGTGTCCTCGTCCTGCTCCCGGTTCGCCTCGTCCATCTCCTGCTCGGACTCGGCGTACGGGTCCTCCTCGCCCTCCTTCTTGGGCTTGTCGAGGACGTGGTCGCGCTCGACCTCCATCTCGTTGGCGAAACCGAGGAGATCGGGGACGGTCGGGAGGAAGACGGAGGCGGTCTCGCCGCGCCGCCGGGACCGTACGAAACGGCCGACGGCCTGCGCGAAGAAGAGGGGCGTGGAGATGGTGGTGGCGTACACGCCGACGGCGAGCCGCGGCACGTCGACGCCCTCGGACACCATGCGGACGGCGACCATCCACCGGTCCTCGCTATGGCTGAACTCGTCGATCCTGTTGGACGCGCCCGTGTCGTCGGACAGGACGAGGGTCGCCTTCGTCCCGGTGATCTCACGGATGAGCTTGGCGTACGCGCGCGCGGAGTCCTGGTCGGAGGCGATGACGAGCGCGCCCGCGTCCGGGATGCCCTTCCTGACCTCGGTCAGCCGCTGGTCGGCGGCGCGCAGCACACTGGGCATCCACTCGCCGCGCGGGTCGAGCGCTGTGCGCCAGGCCTGCGAGATGGCGTCCTTGGTCATCGGCTCGCCGAGCCGGGCCGCGATCTCGTCCCCCGCCTTCGTGCGCCACCGCATGTTGCCGCTGTAGGAGAGGAAGATGACGGGCCGCACGACCCCGTCCCCCAGAGCGGACCCGTATCCGTAGGTGTAATCGGCGGAAGACCGCCGGATCCCGTCATTTCCCTCTTCGTACGCCACAAAGGGAATCGGATTGGTGTCGGACCGGAAGGGCGTACCGGTGAGCGCGAGCCGCCGAGTGGCGGGCTCGAACGCTTCGAGACAGGCCTCGCCCCACGACTTGGAGTCACCGGCGTGGTGGATCTCGTCGAGGATGACGAGGGTCTTGCGCTGCTCGACGCGGTTGCGGTGGAGCATGGGCCGCACGCCCACACCCGCGTACGTCACGGCGACGCCGTGGTACTCCTTGCTGAGCGGACCGGCGCTGTACTCGGGATCCAGCTTGATCCCTATCCGCGCGGCGGCCTCCGCCCACTGCTTCTTCAGGTGCTCGGTCGGCGCGACCACGGTCACCTGCTGCACGACGTGATGGTGCAGCAGCCAGGACGCGAGCGTCAGCGCGAACGTCGTCTTGCCTGCGCCGGGCGTGGCGACGGCCAGGAAGTCGCGCGGCTGCTCCTGGATGTACCTCTCCAGCGCCCCCTGCTGCCAGGCACGCAGCTTGCTGGCGGTACCCCAGGGGGCGCGGCCGGGGAAGGCGGGTGAGAGATGGTGCGAGGTGGATGCGCTGGCGGCGGTGGTAGTCACGGTCTCCGTGGTTGGGTCGAGCGGCTCGGCTACGTATGACAACCGGGCCACCCTACCGGCGCCCCGGAGCTGTCAACGCGCGGACGACGCCGGGTCACCCGCGGATGGGACCCACCTCACAAACCCCGCGACCGCCCACCGATCACCCCGATGTCCTGCTCTTCACCGGCCGCCATGGCGATGACCAGGCAGTACGAGGTCGGCCGGACGAGGTCGGCCGGTTCGCGATGACCGCACCCGGCCGAACCGGAGCACTGCTCTCTTCCCAGATCACCGCTCTCGCAATCGCGTGGTCACCCAGGCCCCCACCAACGCCACCCCCGCCATCGGCAGGAACACGGCGGCGAACGCGGTGGGGTGGGAACCGTCGGCCGTGGAGGTGGCCGTCTCCGCGACCTTGCCGCCGCCCAGCGCCGCGAAGGCCGCGCCGCCCGCCGCGAGGAGCACGATGTCGCAGAGGCCGTCGGAGATCTGGAGCGCGGCGGAGTTGGAGCCGACTTCCTCCGGCGTCGAGAGGCGCAGCAGCAGCACGCTGGTCGAGGCGATCACCAGTCCCATCCCGAAGCAGCCGAACCCCCAGGCGACGGCGACGATCCACACGGGCACAGCGGGAATCAGCACGCTGGGCACGGCGACGATGGCCGCCGCGAGCAGCACCATCCCGAGGAACATCAGCCGGTCCCGGTACGGCTCCGTCCGTGGACGCGACTGCACATACGACCCCAGCGCCCAGGTCCCGCCGGCCGCCGCGAGGGAGAACCCGGCGAGCGTCGGCGACAGCCCGCGCTGGGTGACCAGCATGAGGGGCACAAAGGACTCGGCGGCGATGAAGGACCCGGCCGCGAGCCCGCGCAGCAGCACCACGGACGGCAGCCCGCGCGCCGCCCGGTAGGTGCCGCGCGGCAGCAGCCCGAGGACGGCCGGGACGAGCAGCGCGGCGCCCGCGAGGCCAGGGACGAGCGAGAGCGGGTCCAGGTCCTGGGCGGCGTACTGGAGGAGTCCGGAGCCGAGTGAGATCCCGAGCGCCAGCCGGATGCGCCGCCGCTCGAAGGGCTCGCGACCTGCGGTCCCCGCGTCCGCCGACCGCCCGGACGACAGCCGTCGTATCCGCGGCAGCGCGAGCGCCAGCGGAAACACGACCAGCACCGGTATCCCGGTGAACACCCAGCGCCAGCCCAGATGTTCGGTGACCGTGCCCGCGATCAACGGTCCGACCACGGACGGAATCACCCAGCTCGCCGCGAACGCCGCCATGATCGCCGGGCGCAGCCGCTCCGGGTAGGCCCGCACCACGACGACGTACAACGCCACGACGACCAGCCCGCCGCCGAGCCCCTGCACCGCCCGCCCGAGAAGGAACAGCCACATGGTCCCGGCCGTCCCGGACAGCAGCAGTCCCGCCGCGAAGGCCGTGATCCCCGTGGTCAGCGGCGCCAGGGGCCCGCGGCGGTCCGCCCACTGCCCGGCGAACACCATCCCGAACAGGCTCGTCGTGAAATACGCCGAGAACGCGAACGCGTACAACGACACCCCGTCGAGCTCCCGTGCCGCGACGGGCATCGCCGTCCCGACGGCCGTGGCCTCGAAGGCGATCAGCAGCTCCACGAACACGATCCCGATGCTGAGCGCCCGGTAGGGGCGGCTCAGCACCCCTCCCTCGCCCTTGTCCTCGGGCGGGGCGGTCGCGGCATCACGTGCTTCCAGCGCTGTCATGGCCGCCAGCGTAAGGGCCACAACTGACAGTGACTCCTGTCCGGAGACCGTGATCGTCTGGGCCTTTGGTCGTACGCCCAGGGCCCGAGAACCGGTATTCATGAACGGCGTATGGCAGTCCCGTTGCAGCGCCCCCGCACCCCTTGAGCCCACCCTCCGCCCCGCCTACGTTCAACCCATCAGGTTCGGAACGAGTGAGCCGTGCCGCACCTGAGAACGGCCGTGTGCCCGAGTGGTTCAGGGGCTCGCCTGCAAAGCGAGTTACGCGGGTTCAATTCCCGCCACGGCCTCAAGTGTCTTGAGCAGGCAAAACGGAAGGGCGGCACCCCTACGGGAGTGCCGCCCTTTTGGTCGCTCGTCTCAGTTCCCGTCTCAGTCGACTGCACCTAACGAGAGGATGAGGACCGCCAGTCGCCAGCTACAGGTTCCTCACACAGGGACAGTGCGCACAGGTCCCCTGCGACGGCTAGGCGCATGACCGGGCGCATCGAGGCACCACCCCGTTCGGCAGCATATAAAGAAGCAGTGGCCGACGCATCCTAGTAAAGCGTCGACCCTATCCCTGCAACTTCTGCACGATAAGCGGAATAAGACTCAGCATATATCGCAACTCCCAGCACTTTCACACCTTGCGACATAAGACCCTCAATCCCGCCTTCAGATCTTTTAACCAGATAGATCGAAGATGCTCCTACCAGGAGGACATCAAAACAGTGCGCGTTTCCGCCTCTGCCGGCAGGAAATAATACAGGCAGCGCATACCGTGTCGGGGGGCCAGATGGACGGGCGACAATGGCGTTCAGCCAGTAAGCGTGTAGCCCTATCCTTCGCCACGATCATTGCTTCCTGCGTCGGCTGTGTTTTCCTCAGCCTGATGCTCGTTCAAGTGCCTGCCCTGCAGGGAAATAGCAGCAGCAACGCGGGGCAGGCATTCGGCGCTGCTGCAGCCGCATCATCGACCGTCCTCCTCTTCTACATGGCACGCACGATGCGCATGCAGGAGAAGGAGTCAGAGATGCAACGTCTCGTGCTGCAGAATCAACAACGGATCATGCAGGAGCAGTGCAGTGAAACGAGGTTGATGAAGAGTGAAATCCACCGCACGTCGGAGGCCCTAGTCCGCGGATTGCACATCGCGATCCTCAGAGATGCCATGAGTGACGCCGACCTTGCGGCGACATGGCCAACGCTGTCAGGTGACCTTCCGCAGGAAAAGAAGAAACAGTACCTGTACATAAACCAGGTACTGTCCCTACAGTATCTCGCCTTCGAGGTTGGCGACTACTCAGACGCCGCGATCGAAGCGGTGCTACAAACCCTCTTCACCGTACCGGTGTGGCGGGAGTTCTGGGAGCAGATTCACGACCCCAATCGAGTGCCCGGAGACTCCGCCGAGGCTCGGTTCACCGTCATCGCTGAACGTGCATACCAAGCCGCGGCGTCCACCACTCCGTTGCGCCGCCAGGCGTAGACGTCACGATGACGGGATATCCCCCCGAGCTGCCGTTAGCGTTTCACGAGTGATAACGACGGCCCGCTCATTCGGCCCAATCCCCGCATCTTCAGGAAGGATCGACTTCACGTCCGCCGTGATGTCATCCCCGATGATCACGAATCTACCATCGGCCAACTCGAAGATGTCCGGGCAATTCGCCTCGCTCAAACACTGCTTGCGTGCCCGCGGAGATACTCCAAGGCGACGTTCAATTTTCATGTGCCGACATACTCCTTCAGTGACGTCTGACACGTCGTCATCTGCCGGAGAAGATAGCGCATTTAAGAGGCCCATGGGGCAGACCCGAACGCCTGCCCCCAGACCACTCAGTGTGCCGGGAGGAGTGCGCCAGCCGCACCGTCTTCGCCGTCCGGCCCATCCTCATCCGGTTTCCAGATCAGGCCGTCTACCTGCCGCGCCACGTCGACCATGTGCTGATACCGGGCGGCCATGGCGGTTGTCGACCACCCCATGAGGCCCATGACGGCGCGCTCGGGTACGCCGAGAATGAGTAGAACCGTGGCGGCCGTGTGGCGCGCGTCGTGCAGACGACCGTCTCGGATGTTCGCCTCCCCCAGTAGGGCCTTCCACTCAGTCCAGTCCCTCCGATGGGAGGGACTGCGGCCGTGTTCGTCGGGGAACACCCAGCCACCTTCCACCCAGCAATTCCCTGCCGCCTGCCTCTCCGCCTCTTGGGCCTTGCGGTGCGCCCGCAGTAGGTCGACGAGCTGATCCGGAAGACCGACCGCGCGGCGGCCGGCGCGCCACTTGGTGATGGACGTCTCCGGGTTCTTGCGTCGCTTCTCCGGGCAGTAACCGGCCTTGCGCCCGCATGGTTCCGAGCCGGGCCACCCTCGCCGAGGGACTGGCCGCATGGATCGTCTCCACGCTGCGAGGGGATTGACAGGCCCCTACCTCCCCCGAGATACAAATGCCGTCGAAGAGCGGGGCGAGCCCAGTCGCGTAGAGCTTGGCGCGCTGGATGTCGACCGCGCCGTTCGTCGCAATTCCGAGGGCCCACCCCGCACCCCGCAGGGCGGCGAGCCCTTCCCGAACCCCAGGGAAGCAGCGCACCGAACGGGCAACGCCATCGACGTACTCGTGCCAAAGGTCGCCCGGATCGTCGCTGAGACCGAGCGCCTCCCGAAGATGTACGAAGTCCGCCGGGTAGGCCCGCTACCGGAGTCGATCACAGATGACCGACTCCGCCTCGTGAGGCAACCGGCGCGAACGCATGAAACTGCGGGCCCAATCCTCAAGCCCCCCACTGCGGTCGATCAGAGTGTTGTCCAGGTCGAAAAGTGCGAGCACACTGCGACGCTACGCGACGGGTCGCCCGTCTCAGTCCGTCTCATTCGTCGCCGTACGCGACCGTTCAGAGTCGTTCGCTCGGCACCCGTCGGCCCGGCCCCTCACGTCTCGCGCAGCCGGTCTGACACCGCCTTGCCGAGGGGAGCAAGACGGTGACCAGGAAGGCTGTACGGAAGCCTTCAGCGCCAGCTTCAGACGTTCGCTATCCAGTTGGCCGGAGTGACGGCCGTAATGCCGTCGTTGTGCCAGTTCGCCGGAGTGACCGCCGGCACGCCGTCGTTGTGCCAGTTCGCCGGGGCAAGAGCGCTGCCGCCGTCGGTGTGGAAGTTCGCCGGGGTGACCGCCGGCACGCCGTCGCTGTGCCAGTTCGCCGGAGTGACCGCCGGCACGCCGTCGCTGTGCCAGTTCGCCGGAGTGACCGCCGGCACGCCGTCGCTGTGCCAGTTCGCCGGAGTGACCGCAGTGATGCCGTCGTTGTGCCAGTTCGCCGGAGTGACCGCAGTGATGCGGTCCTGGTGCTGGTTGACCGCGGCGACTGCCGGCACAGCAGCGATGGTGGCAATGACACCGGCTGCAACGGTTGCTGTGGCCAGCCGAGAGATCTTCATCCTGACTCCTGTGTGAGTGCGAATCTTCGTCCATGTCGATCAAGCCCCGAGCCGCTCAGGCTGCCGTCGAACTCGACGTACACGACCCCTGCGTGACCCGAGGCTCGGCTCCGCAGACGTCCGGCGTCACCGGAACTGCGATGGTGCGGAGGTGCTGTCCGTGCGGCTGCGGCCCCGAACAGCGAGGCTGCCGTTGACCAGGGCGCCGGGGAGCGTGTCGCCATCTATGCCGTCCGGCCGGGATTTCCACAGTGCGCCAGGTCGGGTGTCAGAGCTCATGAGTGCCTCCTGCCGCGGTCGCTACGGTTTCCCCCTGAGACGCAGGCGAGCCCCGGGAGTGTGACACCGACGCCCCCGATGTGACCCACATCTCGCAATTCGACGGTGAGTGGTCCACACATGGACGCAGCCGGTACCCAAGCAAGTGGCCAGGTGAGGCAGTTCAGGTCTGACCGCTGTATGGAGATACAAGGACATCGCTGGGCCACAGCGGCGACGGCATGGGCTGCAAAGCGCCAACTATTGCTTCAATCCACACGAGTTCACCTACGAGCAGCCCGAGATCCCCCGACAGACGCCGCATTCCCCACCTGGGAACCCGCTGCAGCACGAGCGCCACCGGCCCGGTGACAGCCGCCCGGCCCCGCTATCCGTCCGGGCCGTCTTCAGGGTGGGAGAACAGTGGAGTTACGCGGGTTCAATTCCCGCCACGGCCTCTTGTGAGATCTGTCGGCCGTCCCCGTGAGCGGGGGCGGCCGATTCTCGCGTGTGAGCGGTGTGGGCGGTGTCGTCGTCCGGCGGCTAGCCGTGGAGGGTGCCGCCCGCCTCGTCCTCGAATATCTCCGGCCAGTAACGCCAGCCGTCGTCGCCCTCCAGCGTGAGGGTCGGGTCGCAGGCGACCGGGTCGACCGTGGCGAGGGTCTGGGCCATGGTGGCGGCCAGTTGCTCGTAGGAGTCGGTGAGGTCGTGGGTCGCGTCGAGGGCCTTCTCACGGTGGAGCAGCCAGAGGGTGAAGGCGAGGGTGGAGATGTCGGCGTTGAGGGGGCGCAGGGTGATGTCCGGCTCGCTCCAGGCGAGGACCGCGCCCGTGGTGCCGTCCACCACGAGGCTGGTGTCCTCGATGAGGTAGCCGAGGCGTATCAGGCGGTCGGCCGTCGGGGGGAGTTCGTCGGCGGAGAAGTCGTCGGGGCGCTGGTCCGCGTAGTAGTCGGCGAGGGCCGGCAGGGGCACTTCCGTGTCCAGCTGGAAGAGGAGGCCGTCCTCGGGCAGGCCGGTCTCGCGCAGGAAGCGACGGGTCGGCTCGTGCACGAGCGCGGGCGGGAAGTCGACGTCCTCGAAGCGCATGATCGCGCCCGCGCCGAACTCCTCGTCCAGCAGCCGCTTGGGCAGGTCGAGGGTGAGGCCCTCGCCGGGGCCCGCGATCCGGGCGAGGGGGCGGATCAGGGCGGCCATCCGCCAGTACGGCGCCACCTCGCCGCCCGCGCCCGCCTCGAAGACCGCGGCGAGGGACTCGGAGGCCTCCGTGACCGCCTTCGGGCCGAACCGGCCCTCGTAGGAGGCGAACCGTCCGCGGGACGCCGTCAGTTCCTCTGTCGCCGCCGAGAAGCGCACCAGGGCTTCCAGGGAGGGGGCCAGGGGCGCGAGGTCCATCAGAGCCGGGTCGGAGAAGAAGTACGTCGTGGCGACCTTCCCCGTCGCCCCGTCCAGGACGATCGACTCCAGGTCCCGGTCGAAGGTCCGCAGGGCTCCCACGACCAGCTGGTCCTGGAGCTCCGTGGCGAGTTTGTCGGCGTCACCGGCCAGGTCGGCGACCCTGCGCAGCCCGTGCTCCCGCAGTGCGCCGAAGCCCAGCAGTGTGCCCTCGGCCGGCAGGCCGGGCCCCGTCAGCCACTGTCGTGTGTCCGTGTGCGTGATGTATGGATCCAGTTCGTCCTCGGTCAGCGTGATCGCGCCGACGACATCGGTGTCAGTCGTGCTCATGGCTCCCCCGCGCATGTGAACGCATATGTGCTTCCCGCGGGGAACTCGCCGCCGCCCAGCGGCAGTTCCCCACTGACCGAGAACCATACGCCGCCCCACTGACAACGCCGGAAACCCGCAGGCACGCAGGTCGTACGGCCCGGAAACACGCGGGTTCAAGCCATCGGGGGACGCCTTGCCGCGACCGTCAGCCGTCAGCCGTCAGCCGTCTCAGGTGAAGTACACGCCGCCCAGGACGACCACCACGGCCGCCACGACGAAGAGCAGTACCCACAGCGCCAGCTTCCCGACGCTCGGCGGAGGCTCGTAGCGCGGCTGCTCGGGGTCGTGGGTCGTCGGCTCGGGGGTACTCATGACGTGGTCACCACGGCGGCTTGCGGACGGATCGGGAGGCGGTTGACGGGGCGGCCCGTCGCCGCCCGTACGGCGGACGCGACGGCCGCCGGGGACGTCACGACCGGCACCGCGCTGGCCGCCTTCGCGCCGAAGGGGGCGACGACGTCGCGCTCCTCGACGAGCTTGACGATGCGGATGTCGGGGGCGTCCAGGGAGGTCGGGAGGGCGTAACCCGTGAGGTCGGGGTGGCGGACCAGGCCGCGGGCGGTGCGGAGGTTCTCCGTGAGCGCGGCACCGACGCCCTGGGTGACACCCGCCTCGATACGCGCCGTGAGCTGGGCGGGGTTGAGGATCCGGCCGACGTCCTGGGCGAGCGCCAGCTCCACCACCCGTACCGAGCCCAGTTCGATGTCCACGTCCACCACCGCGCGGATCGCGCAGAAGGCCAGGCCCACGAAGGCGTCGCCCTGGCCCGCCTCGTCCAGCGGCTCGGTCGGGTGCGGGCGGCACTGCGCGGTGGCCCACAGCTCCTTGCCGTCCATCGCCTCCGTGACGGTGGTCGAGAGCACACCGTCGTACGAGGTGATCTTGCCGTCGGTGATCTGGAGGAGCTCCGTGGACATGCCGAACTTGTGCGCCAGAGGCTGCAGGAGCTGCGTACGGACCATCTTCGCGGCGCGTTCGACCGCTCCGCCCGACACCCAGGTGTGGCGGCCACGACAACTGGGGCCCGCGGGCGGCTGGTCGGTGTCGACCGGCGCCACGTGCACCTCGTCGATGCCGAGGGTCTCCTGGACGATCTGGCGGGCCAGTGTCGTGAAGCCCTGGCCGGTCTCGACGGCCGCGCACAGGACGGTGGCGACACCGTCGTGGACCTTGACCGTGGCCGTGGAGACCTCGTCCGCGCCCTCGGCGCCGAGCATGTGGACCATGCCGAGGCCGTAGCCGACCCCGCGGCGTACGGCGCCGGGTTCGCCCGCGCCCTCGGGGCCGCCCGGGAGCAGCCACTCGTCCTCGGGGGTGTCCTTGGGGAGCGCGGGCAGAGGGTAGTCGCGTACGGCCTGGAGCAGTTCGGCGACCGGGGCCGGGCAGGTCACCGTCTGGCCCGTCGGAAGCACGTCCCCGGTGGCCATCGCGTTCTGCAGGCGCAGTTCGGCGGGGTCGAGGGCGAGCTTCTTGGCGAGCTTGTCCATCTGCGCCTCGTACGCGGCGCAGACCTGCATGGCGCCCTCGCCGCGCACATGGCCGGAGGGCGGGTTGTTGGTGCGCACGGCCCAGCCCTCGATGAAGGCGTTCGGGACGACGTAGGGGCCGCAGGCGAAGGAGACCGCGGCGGCCAGCGACTCGGCGGACGTGTCGGCGTAGGCGCCCGCGTCGAGCAGGATCTGCGCCTCGACCTTCACCAACCTGCCCTCGGTGTCGGCGTGGTGGCGGTAGCGCAGGAGGGTGGGATGCCGGTGGGCGTGGCCGAGGAAGGACTCCTCGCGGGTCGCGGTGATCTTCACCGGGCAGCCGGTCCGCAGGGCCAGCAGGCCGAGCGGGAGCTGGAAGCCCTGGTCCTCGCGGTCGGCGGTGGCGCCGGGCACTCCGGTGACGACGACCTTCACCCGCTCGGGCTCCAGCCCGTAGCAGGCGGCGGCGGTGTCGCGGTCGGTGTGCGGGTCGGTGGAGGCGATGTAGAGCTCGACGCCGCCGTCCGGGCGGGGCACGGCGAGTCCGGCCTCGGCGCCGATCGGGGCCGGGTCCTGGCGGCCGATGCGGTACAGGCCCTCGACGACGATCTCGCCGACGGCGTCCGGATCGCCGTGGCGCAGCGGGATGTGCCGGATCAGGTTGCCGTCGGGGTGCAGGGGCTCGGCCTCGAACGCCTGCTCGGGGTCGGTCACCGGGTCGAGTACTTCGTACTCGACGATGACGGCCGCGGCGGCCATCCGGGCGGTGTCCGGGTGATCGGCGGCGACGGCCGCGATGGGCTCGCCGTGGTGGCGTACGACCTCGGAGGCGAACACCGGACGGTCCGCACGGCCGCGGCCGTGCAGGGCGGCGCCGGGCACGTCCTCGTGGGTGATGACCGCCCGTACGCCGGGCATCTCGCGCGCGTGGCTGGTGTCGATGGACACGATGCGCGCGTGCGGGTGCGGCGAGCGCAGCACGGCCGCCCACAGCAGGCCCTCGGCCCACAGGTCGGCCGCGTACGGGAAGGTGCCCTCCGTCTTGGCGCGGGCCTCCGCGGCGGGCAGCGACACGCCGAGCCCGTGCGGCAGCGGCTCGGGGCCGGTGCCGGGTGCCGCGGGAGTCGCGGTCGCGGTCTCGTTGCTCACGCCTGGCCTCCGTCCTGGCCGTACGGCTGCTCATACGGCGCCTGGGAGTCGTACGGAGAAGGGTCCTCGAACGCCGACGGGTTGACGCCGCCCGCGCCGGGCCCCGCCTGGTGCGGGATGCGCGGCTCGTCCGCGTCCGGCGTGGCCTCGGCGGCGGCCGCGCTGTGCGCCTCGCGTTCGGCGACGACCTCGCGTACGGCGTCCAGGACCCCGCGGTAGCCGGAGCAGCGGCACAGGTTGCCGCACAGCGCCTGGCGGGTCTCGAGTTCGGTGGGGGCCGGGTTGCCCTCGAGGAGGTCGTGCACGGTCATGGCCATGCCCGGGATGCAGAAACCGCACTGCACCGCGCCGCACTTGGCGAGGGCGCGCTGCACATCCGAGGGCTGTCCGTCGGCGGCGAGGCCTTCGACCGTACGCACTTCACTGCTCGCGGCCGTGACGGCGGGCACGAGGCAGGACGCCACGAGCCGCCCGTCCACCTGCACGTTGCAGGCTCCGCACTCGCCCTGCGAGCAGCCGTCCTTGGCGCCCGCGAGGCCGAGGCGCTCGCGCAGGACATAGAGCAGTGACTCGCCGATCCAGGCGTCGGTCACGGGGCGTTCGGCGCCGTTGACGCGCAGGACGTAGGAGGCCAGGGGGTGTTCGTCGTGCGGGGGCGGCGCAGGGGTGTCCGGGTCGCTCGCCTCCGCACCGGGGGCGTCCGGCGCGGGGGACTCGGGGTGCTCCGAGGGGTGCTCGGAGCGACGCTCCGAAACGTACTCCGAGGAATCCTCCGGGACTGCTGCCGGGACGGCCTGCGTGGCCGGGTCGGGGTCCGGTTCGGCCCCGTCCGGGGTCCCGTACGCCTCGGCCGTCGCGGACATGGGCCCGGCGACCGGCTCAGGAGCCGCGTGAGCGGCCTGCGCGGCCGTCTGGGCGGCCTCGGCGGCCGATTCCGTATGCGTGTGCCGCGCGGGCTCCACGGGGCCCTCAGAGGCCCCCGGGGCCTCGGGTGTCGCCGCTCGCGGTGCGGCGGACCACGGCTCGCCGATCTCCGTGGTCGCCCAGGGCGCTGCCGCGCCGCCCGGGAGCGTGGCGGGCGGGGTGCCGCCCCACTGCTCGACCAGGGCCGACGTGGTGAACTCGCCCGATTCGTCCGGAAGATCACCTTCGGCGACCGGAATCGACCACTGTCCGGTGACGTCGTGTCCGGGCGCGTCGGCCGGGTGGCGACCGGAGGAGGCACCCTCCCGGGCGGCCTCCCCGAAGTCCCACTGGCCGGTGGCGCCGGGGTGGTACGAGAACCCGTCGTGCGCGGCCTGCTGATATCCGGACTCCTGGCGCCCGGTCTCGTGGCGTACGGCTTCCTGGTGCGCGGCGTTGGGGTCCGGCCACTGGACGGCCTCGGCCGGCGCGGCCCAGGTGCCCGTCGCCCTGGGGTCGGCCGCCGGGGGCGCCGCGGCGATCCGGGGAGGCACATAGCCGTGGCCGGGCGCCGCGAGGGGCGTCTCGCGTTCCGCCAAAAGGGCGTCGATTCCGCCCTCGGGGAGCTTGACGAAGGCGGTGGCGCCGTCGTCGTAGTCCCCCTGCGGGAGGGGGTCCCACCTGCCGCTGGTCCGCGGAGTGCCCTCTCCGTGCTGGTCGTCGGTCACGACAGTGCCCTCCCCAGTGCTCGTCGGGCCAGCGCGGCGACGGTGCGCCGCAGGTGCAGTACGGCCGGCGGAAGCTGTTGTACGGAGCCGTCCTCGGCCGGGACGGGATCGGGGATGCAGGCCGCGGCGACGTACTCCCCGAAGGCGTTGAGCGCCTCCGGCACGATCGACCGGCTGTTGTCCCAGTCGATCAGCTGGGCGACCCACGCCTCCGCGTCCAGGGGCCGCAGCGGCATCGGCGCTATGGCGCCCACGGCGCACCGCACGCCGCGCCGCGCCGGGTCCAGGACGAGCGCCACGGACGCGATGGCGCGCCCGGGTCCGGTGCGTCCGGTCGCCTTCAGGAAGACCTGCGGCGCGTGCAGCAGCGGCACACGCACATAGCCGATGAGTTCGCCGCCGCGGAGCATCTCCATGCCCGCGAGCAGGTGCGACACCGGGATCTCACGGCGGGCTCCGCCCTGGCCCGCGATGATCAGCGTGGCTTCCAGGGCGGCCAGCACGGGCAGCGCGTCCCCCGTGGGAGCCGCCGAGGCGATGTTGCCGCCCAGGGTGCCCGCGTTGCGGATCTGCGGCGGTCCCGCGGCGCGCGCGGCGGCGGCGAGCGCCGGGATGAGGGCCGCGAAGTCGGGGCGCCCCATACGAGCGTGGGTGAGGCCGGCGCCGAGCAGCGCGTGGCCGTCCTGGTACTGCCAGCCGCGGATCTCGCTGATCCGGCCGAGGCCGACGAGCGCGGCGGGCCGCAGCTGTCCGGAGTTGACGGCGGCCATGAGGTCGGTGCCGCCGGCCACCGGGACGGCGGCGGGCATGGCGGCCAGCGCCGCCACTGCCTCGTCCAGCGAGGCGGGCAGCGTCACGGCCTGCGCCGCCTGCGGTGCGTGCGTGGTCAAACCGGCTGCCCCTTCCCGCTGCCCCACCTGGTCCCACCTGTGTTGCGCGTACGGTACGTGCTGACAGGGCGGACGTGGCAACTCTGGCACATCTTCCCCGGCCCTCGACGCGGGGGTCCGCTAGGAGGCATTCGCCCCCTCACCAGGGAGATGGTCCGTTTTCCTACGGCATCGCCGATCGGTGCGGATTGCCACTCTTCGGTGGCCCTTGGGTGCCTTTTGCCTTGTGGGGCCACTGTGTCGGGGCGAGCGGGCCGGGACACGCCGGTCGGGAGTCTCCTCACACGTTTGGGGGCGCCCCCTCGATCGGACGTCCGAGCACACCCGGGCGCCGCTGCCACGGAAGGGGGCCCGTGGGCGGGCGGTAGGCCACTCCCAGGGCGTCAAGTCGCCCGTAGTGTGCGGCCATCCGCCGTTCGAAGTCGGCGAAGTCCCGCTCGGCGGGGGCGGGCAGGGCGCTCCAGGCGACCTCGGCGAAGGCCGCGAGCCGGGGAAAGGTCTGGTAGTCCACGCGCGCGGGGTCCTCCATCGCCTCGGTCCACACGTTCGCCTGGGTGCCCAGCACATGCCGTGCCTCCGTCTCGGTGAGCTCGGGCGGAACGGGTTCGAAGCGGTAGACGTCCTCCAGGGTGCGGACATATCCGATCGGCACCGGCTCGTCCGGGCCCGCGGCCTGCCGGTGGTCCAAGTACACCTGCTGCTCGGGGCACATGACCACGTCGTGGCCGGTGCGGGCGGCCGTGATGCCGCCCTGGTAGCCGCGCCACGAGGACACCGCGGCCCCGGCCGCGAGCCCGCCCTCCAGGATCTCGTCCCAGCCGATCAGCCGACGCCCACGCGCGGAGAGCCAGTTGTCGAAGTGCCGGATGAACCAGGACTGCAACTCGTCCTCGTCCGCGAGCCCCAGTTCCCTGATGCGTGCCTGGGCGGTCGGCGACTGCTTCCACTGGTCCTTGGCGCACTCGTCGCCGCCGATGTGCACGAACTCCGAGAACCCTGAGAACCCTGAGAACCCCGAGAACGGCGCGAACGGGCCGGCGTCCGCCGGGAAGAGCTCCAGGAGTTCCTCGAACACCCCCTCGTAGAAGCGCAGGGTGTTGTCAGTGGGGGCGAGTACGTTTTTGGAGATGCCCCAGGTGTCCCAGACGGTCAGGGAGGTCGTGTCGATGACGTCGGTGTTGCCCAGTTCCGGATACGCGGCGATGGCGGCCTGCGAGTGTCCCGGGATGTCTATCTCGGGGACGACACTGATATGCCGCTCGGCCGCGTACGCGACGATCTCGCGGATGTCGTCCTGCGTGTAGAAGCCCCCGTGCGGCTTCTCCTCCCACAGGGGCGAGGCACGATGGCCGAATTTCGTGCGCGCCCGCCAGGATCCGACCTCCGTCAGCTTCGGGTACCGCTTGATCTGGACACGCCAGCCTTGGTCGTCGGTGAGGTGGAAGTGGAAGACGTTGAGTTTGTGGGCGGCCATGAGGTCGAGGTGACGCAGGACGCCGTCCTTGGGCATGAAGTGCCGGGAGACATCGAGCATGAGGCCGCGCCACGGGAATCGGGGGGCGTCCTCGATGATCTGGTGCGCGATTCCGTAGGTCCTCCCCGGCCGGACGGGGGCACGGCGGAAGGCATCGGGGCCGAGGAGCTGACGCAGCGTCTGCGCGCCCCAGAACACCCCGGCCGCACTGCCGCCCCGGATCTCGATGCCCCAGTTGACGACGACGCTGAGTTTGTACGCCTCCGGTTCCAGGGTGTCGTCGAGGAGCAGCCGTAGGGCGTTGCGGGCGTGCTGCGGCCCTGGTGGCAGCGGCAGGCCGAGCGCCGCGCCGAGCGTGGCGCGCAGCCAGCGCTCCGTGGCGTCCGTGCCGGGCGCGGCCCACAGGGTGGTCTCCGAGTCGAGTTCGACCCCGCAGCGCATGGGGCCCTCGACGGCGCGGGGCGCCGGAATCACATCGTTCACGTCAGTCCTTCACCGCTCCGCCGAGGCCGGAGACCAGGCGTCGCTGTACGAGTACGAAGAAGATGAGCACCGGAATCGTCATCACCGTGGACGCCGCCATCACGCCGCCCCAGTCCGGCTCGTCGGGCTTGTAGAAGACGAGGAGGGCCATCGGCAAGGTGGACTGCGAGGTGTCGCTGATGATGAAGGACTTGGCGAACAGGAAGTCGTTCCAGGCGGAGATGAAGGAAAAGACGCTCGTGGCCACCAGCCCCGGGAGGACGAGCGGGAAAAGGATCTGCCAGAGGAATCGTGTACGGCTCGCTCCGTCGATGTACGCGGCCTCCTCCAGCGCCTCGGGAACCGCCTTCACAAAACCCCTCAGCATCCAGATCGCGAACGGCAGCGAGAAGGCGATGTGGGGCAGGATCAGCGAGCCCAGCGTGTTCAGCTGGCCGAAGTCCCGCATCAGGAAGAAGAGGGGGATCGTCAGCGCCTCGACGGGCACCATCTGCGCGACCAGGAACATGATCAACAGGGTGGTCCGGAAACGAAAGCGGAATCGGGTGACCGCTGTCGCCGCGAGAAACGCGATCAGCGCCGAGATGACGACCACGGACCCCGCCACCACAAGGCTGTTGACGAAGTAGCGGCCGAATTCCTGCTGCCCGAAGACGCGCCGGAACGAATCCAGGGAGGGCGAAAGTGTCCACGGCCGGGGCTCGGTGGACTCGATCTCCCCGGCCGGTTTGAAGGCGCCGAGCACCATCCAGTAGAGGGGGAAGGCGACGACCACCGCGATCAGCAGCGCGGACGCCTCGGCGGCGAGTCGCCAGGGGCGCCGGGGACGCCGGGGACGCCGTACGAAGCCGGGTATCAGGCTCACAGTTCCTCCCCCTGCCTGCGCAGCAGCCGCAGGTACACCAGCGTGACCGCCAGCAGGATCAGCAGCATGACCACACCGATCGCCGAGCCGAGGCCGTACTGCGAGGAGGCGAAGGCCTTCTGGTAGGCGTACACGTTCAGCACGAGGTTCTGGCCGGCGATGCCGCCGCCGTTCGTCATCACGTAGATCTGCGTGAAGACCTTGAAGTCCCAGATGACCGACTGGATGGTGACGACCACCAGGATCGGGCGGAGCAGCGGTGCGAGCACCGAGCGCCAGATCCGCCACTGCGAGGCGCCGTCCAGGGCGGCCGCCTCCAGCACCTCGGACGGTACGGCGCGGATCCCCGCGTAGACCGTCACCATCACGAACGGGAAGGAACACCAGACCACTTCGAGCAGGACGAGCGCGAAGGCGCTGTAGCGCCCGTACGTCCAGGAGTGGTCGCCGATTCCGAGGACCCGGTCGACGGGCCCGAAGTCGGGGTCGAACAGGAACAGCCAGACCGTGGACCCGGTGACCGCCGGGGTCGCCCAGGCGCCGAGCGCGGCCAGCATCAGCGCGAGCCTCGGCAGGGCCCGAACGCGGGTGAGGAGCACGGCGAGGGCGCAGCCGACGGCCAGGGTGGAGAGCACGCAGGCCGCCGCGAACACCAGCGTGGCGATCAGGACCTGCCAGAACTGGTCGTCGGCGAAGAGGGCGGTGTAGTTGCCGAATCCTTCGAAGGCGGTCGGTTCACCGCCGCTGACCTGTGCCTGGGTGTACTTCAGGAGCGAGATCAGGCCGAGCTGGTAGATGGGGTAGACGAGCAGGGCGCCGAGGACGACGAGGGCGGGGGCGAGGTAGAGCCAGGGGGTCCAGCGGGCGCGCCGGCGGCCGGGGACGCCGGCCACGGCCTTCGGAACCGTGACCGGTTCGGCGACGGCCTCTTGCGTGGTCATCCGCTCACCCCACGGAGCTGAACGCGTCGTTCATCTTCTTCGCCGCGTCCTTCGAGGCCGCCGCCACGTCCTTCTTGCCGCTGATGACCTCCTGGAACATCGTCGGCAGGACGAGCGAGGCGTCGATCTGGGACCAGGCGGCCGAGGCGGGCACGAACTTGGCGCCCGAGGCGAGGGTCTTCACGAAGGGCGCGACGAACGGCTGCTTCTTCGCGACCTCGTCCCGCACGTCGGTGTACGTCGGCAGGAACCCCATGGCGTCGAAGAGCTCGCTCTGGGTCTTCTTGCTCGCCAGTTGCTCCATCAGGTCGACGGCGAGGGTGCGGTGCGAGGTGCTCTTCAGGACGCCGATGTTGTTGCCGCCCGCGAACGCCGGGGCCACCGAGCCCGGCTTCACACCGGGCAGCGGCACGACCGCGTACTTGCCCTTGATCTTCCCGGCCTCGATCGCGGCGTGGCTGAAGTCGCCGCCGATGGCCATGCCCGCCTTGCCCGAGGAGAACGCGGTGACGGTGTCGTTGCCGGTCATGCCCGCGCACTTGGCGGCGGGACAGTTGTCGGAGCCGAACAGCGAGGTGTAGGCCTTGATGCCCTTCTGGGCGGCCGCGCTGTCGATGGTCGCGGCGTAGGAGCCGCCCTTGCCCTGGGCGATCTCGCCGCCCTGGGACCAGATGAAGGGCATCGCGCCGTACGTGTACGCGCCGCCGACCACGAGTCCGTAGAGGCCGGGCTCGGCCGCGCGGATCTTCTTCGCGGTGGAGACCAACTCGGCCTGGGTCTTGGGGGCTTCGAGGCCGAGGTCCTTGAGGATGTCGGTGCGGTAGTAAAGGGCGCGGACGCCGACGAAGAACGGGGCGCCGTAGACCTTCCCGTCCACCGTCACGGACTGCCTGGCGGTCGGGTCGGTGTCCTTGGCCTCGCTCCAGTCGGTGAACTCCTTGGTGACGTCGGCGAGTCCGCCGTCCTTGACGTATCCGGCGGTGTCCGTGTTGCCGTACTCGATGACGTCGGGGGCGCTCTTCGGGTCGTTGAAGGCGGCCTTCATGCGCTGGGCGCGGGTCTCCACGGGGATGTACTCGATGGTGACCTTGGTGTCCTTGTGGGTCTTCTTGAAGGTGCTGACGGCCGCGTCGACGACCTTCTCCTTCGGCCCGTTGTTGACCTCCTGGAAGAGCCAGACCCGCAGTGTGCCGGTCTTCTCGTCCTTTCCGGAGGAGGAGTTGCCGGAGGTCTGGGGGGCGCAGGCGGTGGCGACGACAAGGGCGGCGAGGGCGATGGCCGTTCGGGCGGGGAGCTTCACGGGCAGCTTCGCAGAGAGCTTCATCGAGCATCCTCCGATGGGGGGCGTTGCAACATACGCAATGGCGGTTTCGCTCTGCACAACACACCGGAGGCTATGGACTACATGAACATGTCCACAAGAGGTCTCAACCACTCTGTGACCACGGGGCGCACCATGTGCAACGGCACCCGGCGCGAAGACCATCGGCGCACACGACGCAAAGGCCCTCGGGGCGCGCCGGAACGCGCCCCGAGGGCCTTGTGATCGTCGGGCCGCCGGTCCTCGGCGGCGCCCGTTACTTGTCCTGGCCGCCCTTGCCCTTGTCGCCGCCGGCGCCCATGGACTCGTAGATCTCCTTGCACATGGGACACACGGGGTACTTCTTCGGGTCGCGGCCCGGGACCCACACCTTGCCGCAGAGGGCCACGACGGGCGTGCCGTCGAGGGCGCTCGCCATGATCTTGTCCTTCTGGACATAGTGGGCGAAGCGCTCGTGGTCCCCGTCGCCGTGCGACACCTGCGGCGTCGGCTCTACGAGGGTCCCCGTCCCAGTGCCTCGCTGGGGCTGGGTCTCAGGCTCAAGAGTGCTCATAAGGGCCAAGGGTACTGAAGGTCACGGACATCAGTTGAGTGAAGGGTCGTCCGGATACGTCGCCACCATCGCGAGTTCGTTGCGCTGGCGGCGCAGGACCTCGCGCCAGAGGCGTTCCGGGGACGGGGAGGAGACGTCTCCCGGTTCGGATTCCACCACGTACCAGGCGCCCTCGGTCAGTTCGTCCTCCAGTTGACCGGGGCCCCAGCCCGCGTATCCGGCGAAGATTCTCAGGGAGCCGAGGGCCGAGGCGAGGAGTTCCGGTGGGGCCTCCAGGTCGACGAGGCCGATCGCGCCGTGCACCCGCCGCCAGCCCAGTGGCGCGCGTTCCCCGGAGGCGACGCCGCCCGGGATCACCGCGACGCCCAGCGCCGAGTCCAGCGACACCGGGCCGCCCTGGAAGACGACGCCGGGCTCCCCGGCCAGGTCGGCCCAGGCCTCCAGGATGTCGCTGACGTCCACCGGGGTCGGCCGGTTGAGGACGACACCGAGCGAGCCCTCCTCGTCGTGGTCGAGGAGCAGCACCACCGCGCGGTCGAAGTTCGGGTCCGCCAGGGCGGGCGTGGCCACGAGCAGCCGCCCTGTGAGCGAGGACACCTCGGTCATGCCAGACATGATCCCGCATCTTCCCCGCGTAGGGGGACCCAATACCCGTACCCGAGTGAATGCAGCTCAGGGCGCAGAGGAGCGCCCCCCCGCGCACACGGTCACCGGTGACCCCGTGTGCCCGATTCAAAACGGTTCGTGTTGTGGCCAAGCTATGACCTTGCTGGGTGGTCCTTGGGCTTACTTAAGGGGGGTGGGCGGCGATTACCCTTGCTCTTCGGCTCCCGCCCAACCGGCCTGCCGACGCATACTCCTGCCCAACTCATCGGAACGCGAGATACATGACCGTCAACGGCTCTGACGATGTACTGCTTGTCCACGGCGGAACCCCGCTCGAGGGCGAGATCCGTGTCCGCGGTGCGAAGAACCTCGTACCGAAGGCCATGGTCGCCGCCCTGCTGGGCAGCGCTCCGAGCCGACTGCGCAATGTCCCCGACATTCGCGACGTGCGCGTCGTGCGCGGGCTGCTGCAGTTGCACGGCGTGACGGTCCGTCCGGGTGAGGAGCCGGGCGAGCTGATCCTCGACCCGTCGCACGTGGAAAGCGCGAACGTCGCCGACATCGATGCCCACGCGGGCTCGTCGCGCATCCCGATCCTCTTCTGCGGCCCGCTGCTGCACCGTCTGGGGCACGCGTTCATCCCGGGTCTCGGCGGCTGTGACATCGGCGGCCGGCCGATCGACTTCCACTTCGAGGTGCTGCGGCAGTTCGGCGCGAAGATCGAGAAGCGGGAGGACGGCCAGTACCTGGAGGCCCCGCAGCGGCTGCGCGGCACGAAGATACAGCTGCCGTACCCGTCCGTCGGCGCGACCGAGCAGGTGCTGCTGACGGCGGTGCTCGCGGAGGGCGTCACCGAGCTGTCCAACGCGGCCGTCGAGCCCGAGATCGAGGACCTCATCTGCGTGCTGCAGAAGATGGGCGCGATCATCGCCATGGACACCGACCGGACGATCCGCATCACCGGTGTGGACTCGCTCGGCGGCTACACCCACGCGGCCCTCCCGGACCGCCTGGAGGCCGCCTCCTGGGCTTCCGCGGCGCTGGCGACCGAGGGCAACATCTACGTCCGCGGCGCCCAGCAGCGCTCGATGATGACGTTCCTGAACACCTACCGCAAGGTGGGCGGCGCGTTCGAGATCGACGACGAGGGCATCCGCTTCTGGCACCCGGGCTCGCAGCTCAAGTCCATCGCCCTGGAGACGGACGTCCACCCCGGTTTCCAGACCGACTGGCAGCAGCCGCTGGTGGTCGCCCTGACGCAGGCCACGGGGCTGTCGATCATCCACGAGACGGTGTACGAGTCCCGCCTCGGCTTCACCTCCGCGCTGAACCAGATGGGCGCGCACATCCAGCTCTACCGCGAGTGCCTCGGCGGCTCCGTCTGCCGGTTCGGCCAGCGCAACTTCCTGCACTCGGCCGTCGTTTCGGGCCCGACCAAGCTCCAGGGCGCCGACCTGGTCATCCCCGACCTCCGCGGCGGCTTCTCGTACCTGATCGCCGCGCTCGCGGCCCAGGGCACGTCCCGCGTCCACGGCATCGACCTGATCAACCGCGGCTACGAGAACTTCATGGAGAAGCTCGTGGAGCTGGGCGCGAAGGTGGAACTGCCGGGCAAGGCGCTCGGCTGACCTCACCTTCTCCCCTCCGGCCCGGGCAGCTGCTCCCGGCCGGGGGTCCGGGGGTCATCCTCGGCTAGCCCGGACAGCGCGGCTGCCTGTCGTCCGGACAGCCACGCTGTCGCGCGGGCGACAGCTCCAGGCGTATGTACGACGATGGGGCGGCCCCCGGTCAAGGGGGCCGCCCCATTGGCGTTACTGCGGTTCGTGCGCCGTCCCGTGGCACACGGACGCGGCTTACTTGCCCTTGGCCGCTTCCTTGAGCTTGCTGCCCGCGGAGACCTTCACGCTGTAGCCGGCCGGGATCTGGATCGGGTCGCCGGTCTGCGGGTTGCGCGCGGTGCGAGCGGCACGGTGGGTGCGCTCGAAGGTCAGGAAGCCGGGGATGGTGACCTTCTCGTCGCCCTTGGCGACGATCTCGCCGACGGTCTCGGCGAACGCGGCCAGAACGGCGTCGGCGTCCTTGCGGGTCACCTCGGCGCGGTCGGCCAGCGCGGCCACCAGCTCACTGCGGTTCATGTTGTTACTCCCGTGTTCTTCTTGCCGTTGAGGCGTGCCACGCGGCGGAGCCGCATGTTGGATGCGGCGAAGCCGATGCTGCCAGGGCCCTCGGTCGGTCCCCGGACCCGGGTCCGTAGCCAGACCCTCGCGCCCGAAGACGCATCCTGCCCCCACCTGCGGCGGGAAAGCCAATCCGGCACCCCTGGGAGTCACACGAACACCCTTGGGAGTCACACGAAAAGCGCCACTGCCTCAGTGTGGTGACGCTCCGTCCGCTCCCGGCAGCGGACCGCAGGGCCTGGGAGGCCTGAGCCTGGCCGCCACCCTAGAGGGCGGCCAGGGACCCCGCATCCCGCGACGCGCCGACGCGCCGCGGTCGTGGCGATCGTCACAGCAAGTCACACCGCTTGAACCACCACCGGCCGCGATCATCCGGCGGGGGCGCCCGGCCCGTCCTGCGTTCGAGGACGAGGCCGTCCGGGCCGGTGCGGGGTCCGTGGGCCGCAGCCCCCGGCGACGCCCGCACCAGCGCCGAGTGCCCTACTCCGAGGCGGTCACACCCGCCGCCTTCGCCGCGGAGCGCACCGCTCCGGCGACCGCGCCCGCGACCTTGTCGTTGAAGACGCTGGGGATGATGTAGTTCGGGTTCAGCTCGTCCTCGGTCACCACGTCCGCGAGCGCGGCCGCGGCGGCCAGCATCATCTCGGTGTTGACGGTGCGGGACTGGGCGTCCAGGAGGCCGCGGAAGACGCCCGGGAAGACCAGCACGTTGTTGATCTGGTTGGGGAAGTCGGAGCGGCCGGTGGCGACAACTGCCGCGGTCTGACGGGCGATTGCCGGGTCGACCTCGGGGTCGGGGTTCGCGAGCGCGAACACGATGGCACCCTCGGCCATGGCGGCCACGTCGTCGCCGTCGAGCACGTTCGGGGCGGAGACGCCGATGAACACGTCGGCGTCGCGCACGGCCTCCTTCAACGTGCCCGTGAGGCCCTCGGGGTTGGTGTTGTCGGCGATCCAACGCAGCGGCGAGTCGGAGGCCGCGTCGACGAGGTCCGCGCGGTCCGCGTGCACGACACCGTGGATGTCGGCGACGACGGCGTTCTTGACGCCCGCGGCGAGGAGCAGCTTCAGGATGGCCGTGCCGGCCGCGCCCGCGCCGGACATGACGACCCGGATGTCGCCGATGGCCTTGCCCGCCACACGCAGGGCGTTGGTGAGGGCGGCGAGGACGACGATCGCGGTGCCGTGCTGGTCGTCGTGGAAGACGGGGATGTCGAGGGCCTCGCGCAGCCGGGCCTCGATCTCGAAGCAGCGCGGCGCGGAGATGTCCTCCAGGTTGATGCCCGCGAAGCCGGGGGCGATGGCCTTGACGATCTCGACGATCGCGTCGGTGTCCTGGGTGTCCAGGCACAGCGGCCAGGCGTCGATGCCGGCGAAGCGCTTGAAGAGGGCCGCCTTGCCCTCCATGACCGGGAGGGCGGCCTTGGGGCCGATGTTCCCGAGGCCGAGCACGGCGGAGCCGTCCGTCACGACCGCAACGGAGTTGCGCTTGATGGTGAGGCGGCGGGCGTCCTCGGGGTTCTCGGCGATCGCCATGCACACGCGGGCCACACCCGGGGTGTAGATCATGGAGAGGTCGTCACGGTTGCGGATCGGGTGCTTGGACTGCATCTCGATCTTGCCGCCGAGGTGCATGAGGAACGTACGGTCGGAGACCTTGCCGAGGGTGACGCCCTCGATGCCACGCAGCTGCTGGACGATCTCGTCGGCGTGGGCCGTGGAGCTCGCCGCGATGGTGACGTCGATCCGGAGCTTCTCGTGGCCTGAGGCGGTCACGTCGAGGCCGGTCACCGAGCCTCCGTGGGACTCTACGGCCGTGGTGATCTGGGAGACCGCGGTTCCGCTCGCGGGCACCTCCAGCCGGACCGTAATCGAGTAGGAGACGCTGGGCGCCGTTGCCATGGCCGACTTCCTCTGCTTTCACCGTGTACTGCTGTGTCGCGGGTACGCCGTCCGATCGTCGCACCTACCCCCCAGTACGTGGTAGCCGCCCCGGATTGCGAACGTTTTGTTCGCAGGCAAGGTCCGCGACTTCGGAAGACAACTTCCACCATACGAGAGTACGTGCCCCCAGGGGAAACGGTCGGCCGACGAAAGCCGGACAAGGAAAGAGGCTCACGTCAGGTGACGTGAGCCTCTCCTCGTTCAGTGACACCGACCCGCCATGCTCGCCTCGCGGCAAGTGGTCGCTCGTAGCGACGAAGGTTGGGCCCGGGGGCTTGGATCGGGCCGGTGTCACATCCAAGGTAACAAACGATCCCCGTAAGGCAATTCCCACCCCGAGAGTTCATTTGGGGCGTCGGCCCCGGGGGCGTCAGTCCCGGAGCAGATCCGGCACCCCGTTCGCGTCGGGTTCGTCGCGGTCGCCGGAGACGATCGTCAGCTGCTGCGTGGCCCGGGTGAGGGCGACGTACAGCACCCGCAGCCCCGCGGGCGACTCGTCGGCGATCTCCGCCGGCGAGACGACCACCGTCGCGTCGTACTCCAGTCCCTTCGCCTCCAGGCTCCCGAGTGCCACCACCCGTTCGCCGAGCCCGGCCAGCCAGCGGGCGGCCTCCTCGCGCCGGTTCATGGCCACCACGACGCCCACCGTGCCGTCCACACGGTCCAGCAGACGCGCGGCCTCGGCGCGCACGGTCCCCGCGAGCGAGTCCCGTACGACGGCGCCCGCGTTGTTCGTCGCCACGAAACGCGGCTCGACCCCGGTGGACCGAACGGCCGAGGGGGACTCGGAGCCGGGCATGGCGAGGGCGAGGACCTTGGCGGCCAGCTCGGCGATCTCGGCCGGGTTGCGGTAGTTGACGGTGAGGGTGAAGCGGCGCCGGGGACGGCTCCCCAGGGCCTCGTCACGGGCCTCCGCGGCCTCGTCCGGGTCCGACCACGAGGACTGCGCCGGGTCGCCCACGACGGTCCAGGTGGCCTGCCTGCCGCGTCTGCCCACCATCCGCCACTGCATGGGCGTGAGGTCCTGCGCCTCGTCGACGATGACGTGCGCGTACTCGACGCGCTCCTGCGCCAGCCGCTCGGCCCGCTCGCGCTGCGACTCCTCGCGTACGGGCATGAGCTCCTCAAGACCGGTGAGCTGGTCCAGCGGGTCCAGCTCGCGGCGCCTGCGGGGCCGGACGGGCATCCCCAGGATCGCCTGGAGCTCGTCCAGCATCGCCACGTCGTGGACGGACAGCCCGTCCCGCTTGAGCGAACGCGCGACCCGGCGCACCTCGCCGGGGTTGAGGATCCGCCGCGCCCAGCGGCCGAGGCGCCGCTCGTCGGACATGGCGGCGAGGACGCCCCGCGGGGTCAGTTCCGGCCACCACGCGTTCACGAAGTCGATGAAGCTGTCCTCGGAGGCGACGTCCTCGTCGAAGGACGACCGCAGCTCGGCGGCCAGCTCCGGGTCCGTGTGCCGCGTACCGGCCCCGGACTTCGCCCACAGCGCGTCCAGCAGCAGCTTGCGGGCGCGCGGGCGCAGCAGGTTCACCGGCGCGGTCCCGCTCAGCGCGTTGTGCTTGATGCGGTCGAGCTCGGCGGCCTCCAGCTCCAGGCGCCGCCCGAAGGCGACGACACGCAGGCGGGTGGGGGTGCCCGCGGGGGCCGGGGCGGCCTCCTCGCCGAAGGCGAGCTGCTCCGACCGGTCCCGGTCGGCGATGGACCGGCCCGGGCCGCTGCCGGGCGTCTCCAGCGCGCCCCGGGCGGCCTTCCTCAGCACCTTGAGCATCCTGTACGAGCCCTTGGCGCGGGCGACGGCCGGGGAGTCGTACAGGGTGGCCTCCGCGCCGTCGACGAGGGAGCCGATGGCGCGGATGGCGACCTGGCCCTCCTCACCGAGGGAGGGCAGCACGCCCTCGGTGTAGGCGACCAGGAGCGGGGTCGGGGAGACGATCAGGATGCCGCCCGCGTACCGGCGGCGGTCCTGGTAGAGGAGGTAGGCCGCCCGGTGCAGGGCCACGGCCGTCTTGCCGGTGCCGGGGCCGCCCTCCACGTAGGTCACCGACGCGGCGGGGGCGCGGATCACCAGGTCCTGTTCGGCCTGGATGGACGCCACGATGTCGCGCATGGTGTGGCTGCGGGCCTGGCCGAGCGCGGCCATCAGGGCGCCGTCGCCGATCACCGGGAGTTCCCGGCCGTCGAGGGTGGCCTTGAGCTCGGGACGCATCAGGTCGTCCTCGACGCCGAGGACCTTGCGGCCCTTGGAGCGGATGACCCTGCGGCGTACGACGCGGCCCGGGTCGACCGGTGTCGAGCGGTAGAAGGGGGCCGCGGCGGGCGCCCGCCAGTCGATGACCAGCGGCGCGTAGTCCGCGTCCAGCACCCCGATGCGGCCGATGTGGAGCGTCTCGGCGATGGAGGCGTACTGACCGGTCTCGTCCACCTGTACGACACCCTCGGCCGGTTCGACGGCCGTGTAGGCGCCGTCCGGACCCTTCTGGCCGTCCTTCCCCAGCAGCAGGTCGATCCGGCCGAAGAGGAAGTCCTCGAACTCGTTGTTCAGGCGATTCAGATGAATCCCCGCGCGGAACACCTGGGCGTCGCGCTCCGCGAGCGCCCCCGGTGTACCGACCTGGCCGCGCTGGGCGGCGTCGTTCATCAGGAACTCCGCCTCGTGGATCTTCTCCTCGAGGCGCCGGTACACCCGGTCCAGATGTTGCTGCTCGACGCTGATCTCACGATCCCGTACGGAATCGTCCTGTGCGGAATCGTGGATCTGGTCGAGCGCGGTTTCCTGCTGAGCCTGAGCGGCCACCGGGCCCCCTTCTGACGTGCTGGGCAGCCGTCAACCGTACGCGAAGGGGACCCCGTGAGGCTACGTGCGCGCCCTGAGATCGCTCACACGTTCACCTCGACGAGCCGCTTCCCGTCGAAGGTCATGACCTCGAAGTGGTCGATCTCGTTCGGGCTGAAGGCCGCGCCGCCGTGGACGTAGAGGGGCTTCTTCGCCTCTTCCGTCTTGGCGTTCGCGATGCCGTAGCCCCAGTTCGGGACGGCCCAGGAGGTCACCGTCTCGCGCTCGCCGTTCTTGCCGACGGCGATCAGGGAGCACTTCAGCGGGCCCTTGACGTTCTTGAGCTGGAGGACTGCGTGGGTGCCCCAGTCCTTCTTCTCGATCGCGACGACCGCGTTGACCTTGGTGCTCGGGTCCGTGGCCGACTTCTTGTCCGTCATGACGTCGAAGGCGGCCTTGGCCGGGCTGGTGGCCATCGCCTTGTCGGGCGACGCGGTGGTGGTGGTGCTGCCGCCGCCGTTGACGGCCATCACCGTCAGCGGGCCGCCGATGATCAGCGCGGCCGCGGCCGCCACCAGGTAGAGGCCACGCCGGCGCTTGACCGCGCGTCGCTCGGACACCTCGTCGACCAGCCGCTCCGCGAGCCGTGGGCTCGGGCGTGCGGCCAGCGACTCACCGATGGCAGGGGTGCCCTGCGAGGCGGGCAGATCCGCGAGCGCGGCGAGCATCGGTTCCATACCGGCGAGCTCGTCGAGCTGCTGGCCGCACCACTCGCAGGTGGCGAGGTGGGCCTCGAAGGCTGTCGCTTCGGCGTCGTCGAGGATGCCGAGGGCGTAGGCGCCGACGGTTTCGTGAATGTTGTCACCGGGGTTCTGTTGTCCCCGTGGTCCCTGCATGGCTCCTGGACCGCCCGTTCCGTAACCCCCGTATGTGTTCATGCCGTCACCCCCCGCTCCTCCAGCGCCAGCTTCATCGACCGCAGGGCGTAGAACACCCGGGAGCGCACGGTGCCGCTGGGTATGCCGAGCGTCTCGGCCGCCTCATTGACCGTACGCCCTTTGAAGTACGTTTCGACCAGAACTTCCCTGTGAGCAGGGGTCAGGTCGTCCAGCGCGTCCGACAGTGTCATCAGCCACAACGCCTTGTCGATCTCGTCCTCCGCGGGGATGACCTCCAGCGGTGACGGGTCCACCTCCTGCGGCCGGGCCTGCCGGCTGCGGTGGCCGTCGATGACGATGCGCCGGGCGACCGTCACAAGCCAGGGTCGTACCGAACCGGTCGCCCGATTGAGCTGACCGGCGTTCTTCCAGGCACGGATGAGTGTTTCCTGCACAACGTCCTCGGCACGCTGCCGATCCCCCGCGACCAGCCGCAGCACATACGCGAGCAACGGACCCGCGTGTTCCCGGTACAGCGCACGCATCAGCTCCTCGTCGGGTTCGTTCGACGAAGCCGACGCAGACGGATTCATGCGATGTCGGGCCCTTGACCTTCGTTCATCAGCCACGGCGGAATCCTTGCGCACGCCTACCTCCGGTGTCCGGGGGATCCCCCAGTCGGTCGCTCGTCCCGGAGTACGTGTCTGGGCGTGCGCATGTTCAAAGAGGTGGGACATATTTCTTGGAATAGTTGTGAAGGAAGTTTGTTGATCACTTCAAGCGATCGACACATCACATAGGGGTGAAGCGAAGGCTCCGGATCGCGTCGCCGAGACCGGGACGCTGTGACGCGTTTCATACACCGTTCACGCGCGTCACACACGCTTCACGCGCGTCACGCACGGTTCACGCGCGGGCGAGGGCCGCCCGGCGCCGATGCCGGGCCACCCGCTCCCGGTTTCCGCACACCTCGCTGGAACACCACCGTCGGCGCCGCCCCCGGGAGGTGTCGAGGTAGACGATCGGGCAGTTGTCCCCCTCGCACTGTCTGAGGCTCGCGCGCGCCATCGGGTCGGTGAGCAGTTCGAGGGCGTCGCGGGCGATGACGGCGAGCAGCCCGGGGCAGCCGGGCGGGGTGTGCAGCCGACGCCGCAGCGAGCCGTCGTCCGCGCGTACGGCCCAGGGGGCGGGCGGGGCGGCGAGCGCGACGGCGTTGACGCGGGCGAGCGCGGTGTCGGCGGGCCGCGCGTCCAGCTCACCGCGGACCAACTGGGCGACATGAGCGCGTAGTTCGTGAAAGCCCACGAGCCAGGAGATGTCGGCCGCCGCGAGCGGGGTGCCCGCGGGGACCAGCCCGGAGCGGGTGATCCAGGCGCGCAGCCGGTCCACCGCGTCGAGCCGTTCCTCGGGGTGGGTGGTCGCCAGGAGGTCCAGGCAGATCCGCCCGGAGTCGAACCTCAGCTCGTACGAGGCCGTGACCATGCCCGATGCCATGCGCCTGTCACCACCTTGGGGTTACCGCCGTGAGGGGTCGGTAGGGGTCGTACCCCCTACAGTGCACGGCTGCACCCGCGACCGGAAGACCTGTGCCGGTCAGGGGGGTGGACGCCCGCTTATGGGACCGCGCGCCTCGGCCATGTCCGCAGCCGCACCACGCCGGTTGACTCGATGACATGACAGAGAACAGCACGGGGCGGCGTAGCACCGCCGGAGGTGTCCTGGGTGCGGCCACGGTCGCGATGGGCCTGATCGCCGGGGTCTTCTACATTTTCGCCTGCGACGTCATGCCGTCACTGGCCCGCAGTGACGACCGCGTCTTCATCGAGGTCATGCAGAACGTCAACGACGTGATCCAGAACCCGGTGTTCTTCCTGAGCTTCATGGGTGCACTGGTCCTCACGGCGGTCTGCGCCTGGCAGTCGCGGAAGTCCCCCCACCGGTGGTGGGTGTTCGCCGCCCTCGCCGCGTACGCGCTGGCCTTCCTGTTCACGCTCGCCGTGAACATCCCGCTCAACAACCGCCTGGCAAACGCCGGGAACCCCGCGACGATCGCCGACCCGGCCGCCGTACGCCAGAGGTTCGAGGACACCTGGGTCGCCTGGAACGTCGTACGAGCGCTGCTGTCGACGCTCGCCCTGGCCTGCCTCGCCCGCGCCCTGCTCCTGTACCGCCACCGGCCCTACGCGTCGGCGTACTTGGAGTCGGCGGCCGGGTCGAGTGCGAGTCGGTAGCCGCGCTTGACGACGGTCTGGATGAGCTTGGGCGCGCCGAGTGCCGTACGCAGCCGGGCCATGGCCGTCTCGACGGCGTGCTCGTCCCGCCCGGCGCCCGGCAGCGCCCGCAGCAGCTCGGCCCGGGCGACCACCCAGCCGGGGCGGCGGGACAGGGCCCGCAGCAGCGACATCCCGGCAGGCGGTACGGGCCGCAGCGCCCCGTCGACCATCACGGCGTGACCGCGGATCTCGACCCGGTGGCCGGCGATGGGCAACGTACGGGCCCGGCCGGGGAGTTCCTGGCAGAGCAGCTGGACGAGGGGGCCGAGCCGGAAGCGCTCGGGCTGGACGGTGTCGATGCCGTGCGCCTGCAGAGGGAGCGCGGTGACGGGGCCGACGCAGGCGGGCAGGACGTCGTGGTGGAGGGCGGCGAGGAGTTCGGACAGCAGGCCGCGGTCCTCGGCCCTGGACAGCAGGGAGGCGGCGGCGGGCGCGCTGGTGAAGGTGAGCGCGTCCAGGCCCCGGGTGACGGTGGCGTCGAGGAGCCGGTCGACGGGACCGATGTCCTCCGGCGGCATCCACCGGTAGACGGGGACCCCCACGACCTCGGCTCCGGCGGCCCGCAGCGACTCCACGAACCCGGGCAGCGGCTCGCCGTGCAGCTGTACGGCGATACGGCGGCCCTCGACTCCCTCCTCCAGGAGCCGGTCGAGCACCTCGGCCATGGACTCGGAGGAGGGCGACCATTCCTCGGTCAGTCCCTGGGCCCGTATGGCGCCCTTGACCTTGGGGCCGCGCGCGAGCACTTCGACCCCGCGCAGCCGACCGAGCAGGGCCTCGCCGAGCCCCCACCCGTCGGCGGCCTCGACCCAGCCGCGGAAGCCGATCGCGGTGGTGGCGACCACGATGTCGGGGGCCTGGTCGATCAGCTCCTTGGTGGCGGCGAGGAGTTCGCTGTCGTCGGCGAGCGGCACGATGCGCAGGGCGGGCGCGTGCTGGACGGCGGCGCCGCGTCGCTGGAGCAAAGCCCCGAGTTCGTCGGCCCGACGCGCGGCCGTCACGCCCACGGTGAACCCCGCGAGGGGGCCGCAGTCCTGCCGGGCCGGTCGCTGCTGTTCGTCGTCCATGGCTCTCGTCTCGCGCTGGGGGCTTCGTGCGGATACGGCTGACCGAGCCTGTCAATGCCCCGTGACAGGCTCGGTACCCCTTGATGTCGCCCGTGTTACGTCAGACCTCGACGTAGCTGAGCTGCGGCTTCGCCTCTGCGGCCGTGGCCGCGGAGGTCTGGGTGGCGGGGCCGCGAAGGTATACGGCCCAGGTCACCAGGAAGCACACCGCGTAGAAGGCGAGGAAGGCCACGAAGGCGCCGGTGCCGGAGCCGTAGGAAAGGAAGGACTGCCGGAAGGCGAGGTTGATGCCGACGCCGCCGAGCGCGCCCACCGCGCCGATGAGGCCCATGGAGGCCCCGGACAGCCGCCGCCCGTAGGAGGCCGCCTCCTCCCCTTCAAGGCCCTTGGCGACGGCCTTGGCCTGGAAGATGCCCGGGATCATCTTGTACGTCGAGCCGTTGCCGAGCCCGGTGAGCACGAACAGCGCGATGAACGCGATCGTGAACAGGGGAAGCGACTTCTGAGTGGAGGCGACGACGATGACACCGGTCGCGCCTGCCATGGCGACGAAGTTCCACAGCGTGATGCGCGCGCCCCCGTAGCGGTCGGCGAGCCAGCCGCCCACGGGCCGGATCAGCGAGCCGAGCAGCGGGCCGATGAAGGTGACATAGGCCGCCTGCAGCGGAGTGCGGCCGAACTGGTTCTGGAGCACCTGCCCGAAGGCGAAGCTGTAGCCGATGAACGACCCGAAGGTGCCGATGTAGAGGAAGGACATGATCCAGGTGTGGGCGTCCTTCGCGGCGTCCCTGGCCGCGCCGGTGTCGTTCTTCACGGACGCGATGTTGTCCATGTAGACGGCGGCGAGCACCGCGGCGACGACGATCAGCGGAATGTAGATCCCCAGCAGGACCCTCGGCCCCCCGCTCGCGCCGATGATCGCGAGCGCCACGAGCTGGATGACGGGCACGCCGATGTTTCCGCCGCCCGCGTTGAGGCCGAGCGCCCAGCCCTTCTTCTTCAACGGGAAGAAGGCGTTGATGTTGGTCATGCTGGAGGCGAAGTTGCCGCCGCCGATGCCGGCGAGCAGCCCGACCAGCAGGAAGGTGTTGAAGGAGGTCCCCGGCTTCATCACCGCGAACGCGGCGACGCTCGGGACGAGCAGCAGGCTCGCCGAGACGATGGTCCAGTTCCGGCCGCCGAAGATCGCCACCGCGAAGGTGTACGGCACCCGCACCACGGCTCCGACCAGCGTCACCATCGAGGTGAGCATGAACTTGTCGGCCGGGGTGAGCCCGTACTCGGGGCCCATGAAGAGCACCATCACCGACCACATGGTCCAGATCGAGAACCCGATGTGCTCGGAGAGCACGGAGAAGAGCAGATTCCGCCGCGCGACCTTCTCACCCGTCTCTTTCCAGAAGGTCTCGTTCTCCGGATCCCACTCCTGGATCCAGCGGCCTCCCCTGCTCGCTGCGGGGGCTGTACTAGGGGCTGTCATGACGCCTCCACGGTTCTCCGGTGCTGTGCCCAGGTGTCGTACAACGACTGGCTGAGTCCCGAAGGTAGGGAGGACGCGTTTCGAGGCTGTGGCTGTGAGTGACCGGAAAGGAACGTTGCTCTCACGAGGGGGAGGGGGCGACGGTGAGGACTTCCGGATGTGAACGTCCGGGTGAGGACGTCGGGGGTGCCGTCGCCCCCCTGCCTGCGTCTAGACCCGGTGGCTCCCCCGCGAGCCGCCCTGCTTCCTCTTCGCGCCGTTGGGCCACAGCCTCGGGCTGCGCTTGGCGGCGATGTCCTCGATCCAGCCGAAGGCCAGGATCGTCAGGCCGATGAGGGGCCAGACCAGGAGGAACATCCACACCCTGTACGAGGAGTCGAGCGCGGCCACCGCGCTGTCGCTCTGCATGAACGGGAGGTTGTAGGCCTGGTCGGTGATCGGGACCGTGGCCATGATCAGCATGTTGTGCCAGAGGTAGATCGTGACGGCCCGGTTGTTGGACAGGGTGATCAGCTTGTCCCAGCGGGCCGGCCGGCCGGGGAGTTCCTGCCAGGACGGGGAGTACTGGAGCAGGATGACGACGAAGCCGAAGGACCAGGCCGCCTGGGCGAGCGGGATGTCGTTCAGGTCCCAGCCGTCGGGGCCCAGGTGCCCCGAGGCCCACCACAGGCCGAAGGCCATGAGCAGGGCCGAGCAGGAGATCGCCAGATAGCGGGGGACGCGTTGCGGGACGCCCAGAGGACCGCGGGGCCGGATCCGGGGCTGGTCCCCGGGCCGATCCCAGGGTGGGTGCCGGCGCGGGTGTCGGCGATGGTGCCGGTTCGGGGTGGATCCGGGCCGATCCCAGCGGCGGTGTCGCACCCGCCGTGTACTCGTGCGTGGTCGTGCGACCGGCCTCCGATCGTTCCCGCTCTGTGCCGTCCGCTGCCGCGGGATCGATCCCGGTGCCTCCACGACGCCCGTGCGCCGCAGCTTCTGCCGGCGCAGCCGGCCGCCGGTGAGCGCGGTGATCCAGGACTGGAGAAGGACCATGTACATCAACTGCCGGTAGAGGATCTGCTGGAGCGGGAGCGAGATGAGATGCCTCATGCGCTCACGGTCGAGCCGGAAGGCGTACGCCGCGCAGGCCGCCTGGACGGCGAGGACGCCCAGCCACGCGAGGGCAGCAGTCAGCGCATGGGCAGCCGTCGGCGCCGGACATCGGGCGCCGGACGCCGCGCGCGGGGAGCGGGCCCGTGCGCGTTGGTGCGGGATGCCATCAGAGGATGCTCTCCAGGTTTTGCGGGGTCGCCGGGCTCACCGGGTTCTCCGGGGACGAGGAGCTGGTGATGCCGGGCTCGGACGCGACGGGGCCCGGTTCTGCGGGGCTGTCGGCGACCGTGTCGGTGCCACCGGCGCCGACCGTGCTCTCCGAGGGGCTCGGCGAGGCGGCGCCGTCCTCCGAGGGGCTGGGGTCGGGCGAGTCGGATACCGGGAGGGACGGCGGGGTGACGGGGTCCTTGGTGGTGCTGGTGCTCGGTTTCGGCCTGGTGGTGACGGATGTCGAGGGCTTCGGGTCCGCGGACGTGCCCGGGTCGGTGGCGCTCGCGGAGGCGCTCGCGGAGGCGCCCGGTGTCGGGCTGACACCCGGTGCCGGGGCCGTACCGTCACTCACCGAGGCGCTCGCGCCGGGTGCGGCGCCGCTCGAACCGGACGGCGACACCGAGTCGGTGGGCAGTGGCGAGGTCTCGACCTTCCCGGCCGGCGTGTCGTCCTGCTGGCCAGGCACCGGAAGCCAGGGCGCGTTGGAGTTGCCGGACAGCAGCGTGGCGACGATGACGACGGCGTACACCGCGCAGGCGATGCCGACGAGGATGCCGAGCCGGCGGAACCTGCGGCTGCGGCGGCCGGACTCGTCGACGAACACCGGGCCGTCCGAGCCGTCCTGGGCACCGGGAGCGTCCTTGGCCTGCTGAACCAGCCAGTCCTCCGTCTTGCGCCGTCCGACTCCGTCGAGTTGAACCGTCACCTCGTGCGGATCGTGGGTGTGTCCCGGCTCACCGGGCTGCTCCCAGGGCGAGGCCGCCGGCCTGGCGGGCGTGTCGGCCCCACGGCCCACGGTCGACCGACCGAGCGTGTCCGGCCTCCGGTCCACGACCGGCCAGCCTCCCCTCTCGGGTCGGCCGGGCGTGTCGGATCGGCTGGGCGTATCGGGTCGGCCGAGGGTGTCGGGTCGGCCGAGGCTGCCAGGTCGACCGAGGCTGTCAGGTCGCCTGCGCGCGTCCGGCCAGCCACCCGTTGCCGGTCGATCGTCCTTGCCGACGCGGCGATCGGCTCCGGCGCGGTCGCGCGGTCCGGCGGGCTGGTCGGGCACTCCGGCGAGTTGATCCGGTGCAATGCGGTCACGCGGTCCGGCGGGCTGGCCGGTCGCCTCGGCGCGCCGATCCGCCCCTGCCCGGTCGTGCGGCCCGGCAGACTGATCAAGCACCCCGGCGCGCCGATCCGTTTTGGCACGGTCACGCGGTCCGGCGGGCTGGTCAGGCACTCCGGCGAGTTGATCCGGTGCAATGCGGTCACGCGGTCCGGCGGGCTGGCCGGTCGCCTCGGCGCGCCCATCCGCCCCTGCCCGGTCGTGCGGCCCGGCAGACTGATCAAGCACCCCGGCGCGCCGATCCGTTCTGGCACGGTCACGCGGTCCGGCGGGCTGGCCGGTCGCCTCGGCGCGCCCATCCGCCCCTGCCCGGTCGCGCGGTCCGGCGGGCTGATCGGGCACCCCGGCGCTGGAGTTGGGCCCGGCGGGCTGGTCGGGCACCCCGGGAAGGCCGTCCGATCCGACCGCCCCACCGGCAACCTCAGCAGCCTTGACAACCCCGGCAACCCCGGCAACCCCAGCAGCCCCAGCAGCCCCAGCAGCCCCAGCAGCCCCAGCACGACGGTCCGCCCCGGCACGTGCAGCCGCCGCAGCCCGGCCCGCCAACCCTGCCTCCAGGGCAGCCTTTTCTCCTCGATCCACTCCAGTACGGTCACGCGGCCCGGCGGGCTGATCGGGCACCCCGGCAACGTCGTCCGGTCCGGCCGCCCGGTCGACAACCCCGGTACGACGGCCCGCCTCGGCCCGCAGCTCCGCCTCTTCTCCATGGTTCGCCTCGTCGTGACGCTCCGCGCCGAGGCGGTCCGCGCCCGCGTCGTCGTCCGCGCTCAACCGACGGTCCACACCGAACCGTTGTTCAACACCCGACCGACGACCGATATCGGACGAACGACCCGCACCGGACAGACCTTCAGAACCGGATGGACGACCCACACCGGACAGATCCTCGGAACCGGACGAACGGCCCGCGCCCGGCAACCGGCCCGCACCGAGCACACCCTCCGCGCCCGGTCCACGTTCCGTCCCAGTTCTCGTATCGGCGCCCGATCCCGATCGGCCTTCCACGCCAGCTCCAGGCTCTCTTTCGACACCGCGTTCGACGTCGGTGTCAGATTCCGCTTCCGCGGCGAGCCCCACGGTGGCGCCGCCCGCGATCTGCGGCCACGTCGACGTCGCACGGGCGGGTTCGGGCCACACCACCGACTCTCCGGACCCCGTCGGCGCGGCCGGCTCCCCGGCTCCACACCCCTCCGCCTGATCGACATCTCGGTGATCAGGTTGGGCGTCTTTCCGCCACTTCTCCACGTGCACGCACATCCCCCCAGGGACAGGTTTCGGGTGCGCGCACGACTCCGGGCATTACGTATATGTCGTCCGGAACGAGCCCCCACCCGTCCCGAGCGCCCCCCTTTACCACACTGCACCCGGACGATGAATGTAGCGCACGGGGAAGACCCGTGTGCTTATGTGTCAATCCTGCCCCGCCATCACCAGCTCATCGCTGGCCGGAATCCAGCCGTCCGCCGGGCGCCGCAGCCACCCCTCCTCGGCAGCCAGCTCGTCGGCGGCTCGTCGAAGGGCATCGATCCCGGGGTGCACCAGCCCCTTCCGCCACACCAATGACACGGGTGACAACGGAACGGGTCCAACAAGCGGTTTCCGCACGGTTTCAGACATGGCTGGAAAATCCACCACAGCGAGGACAGGGTTCCGCTTCTTGGCCATGACCCGCCGGAACTCATCGGCTCCGACGGCCACCGGCGCGGGTGGCGCCAGCGCGATACCGCGTCCCTCGAAAAGGTGAAGCGCCAAGTCGGTCCACTCCCGCGTCCGCGGATTCCCCGCCCCGGCGTACACGGTCTCGCCCGCGAGCGCGTCCAGCGGCACCGCGTCCAGGGCGGCGAGGTGATGGTCCTCGGGCAGGATCACGGCCATCGGCTCGTACCGTACGGGCTGCTGTTCGAGCCGGGTCCGGACCGCCGGATCGAGACCCGCGAACCGTCCGAACGACGCGTCCAGGCGCCCCGCGAGGATCTCCCCCGCCGCGCCGGTGAGCCCGCTCTCGAAGCGGGCCATCAGCTCGCAGTCGGGCGCGAGCGCACGGGCCCGGTCCAGGACGCGGCCGAAGACGAGGCCCGGGGAGTTGACGTCGACGAGCAGCGGCCGCTCCGGTCCGTCCCCCGCGAACGCGGACAGCAGCGCGTCCTGCGCCTCCAGCACCCGTCGCGCGTACGGCACCAGCCGCTCACCGTCGGCGGTCAGCGTCACCTGCCGGGTCGTCCGCACGAACAGCTCCGCCCCGAGTTCGCGCTCCAGTCGCCGGATGTCACGGCTGAGGGCCTGTTGGGCGACGTACAGCCGGGCGGCGGCCCGCGTGAAGTGCAGTTCCTCGGCGACGACGAGGAACCCGCGCAGGAGCCGGGGATCGAGATGGTGGTGGAGAGGGGCGGGCATCGCGCGAACTTACAACGCGGGTGCGTCAATGGCCACGGAGTAAGTGTTGGACCGTCCACCCCACACCCGGCGACGGTTGACCCATGCCGCAACAGCCCTCCGAGCACACGTTCGCGCCCCTGCTCACCGCCACCGGCGACAGCCTGGTGATCGCCGACTTCCACCCACGCCGGAAGAAGGCCCCGCGCCGCCGGACAACCCCGTACCACCGCCTCTTCACCATCCCCGGCACCCGCGCCTTCACCGTCGGGAACCTGCTCGCCCGGCTCCCCATGGGTATGTTCAGCGTCAGCGCGGTGATCATGATCGCGGGCTCGCGCGGCTCGTACGCCCTCGCCGGCGCCGTGACGGCGACCGGTCTCGCGGCCACCGCGCTGGTCGCCCCCTGGACCGCACGGCTCGTCGACCGCCACGGTCAGGCCCGGATCGCGGTGCCGGCCACGGCCTTCGCCCTGCTGGGAAGCATCGCGCTGCTGCTGTGCGTGCGCTTCGGGGCGCCGGACTGGACCCTGTTCGCCGCGTACGCCGCCACGGCCACGACCCCCAACACGGGCGGCATGTCACGCGCCCGCTGGGCCCACCTCCTCCGGGACGACCCGGCCGCCGCGCACACCGCGAACTCCTTCGAACAGGCCGCGGACGAGCTCTGTTTCATGCTGGGCCCGGTGTGCGCGGCCTTCCTGTGCGGGACGTTCTTCCCGGAGGCGGGCACGCTGGTGGCCGGCGTGCTGATGATGACCGGCGTGCTGCTCTTCGCCGCCCAGCGTTCGACGGAGCCGCCGCCTCAGCCCCGTACGCCCTCCAAGTCGCCCCTCCGGGCCCCCGGAATGCCGCCCCTGCTTCTCTGTTTCCTGGCCACCGGTGCCGTGTTCGGTTCGATGGAGGTCGTCACGATCGCCTTCGCGGACGCGCAGGGGCACCGGTCGGCGGCGGGCGCGGTGCTCGCCCTCCAGGCGGCCGGGTCGTGCGTGGCGGGGCTGCTGTACGGGGCGCGGAAGCCGACCGGTCCGGCCGAGCGGCGCCATCCGCTGTGCCTCGCCGCCATGACGGCCCTCTTGACCCTCCCTCTGCTCGCGGCCTCCCTGACCGGCTCGCTCCCGGCCCTCGCGGGCGCGCTGCTGCTCGCCGGAGCCGCGACCGCGCCGACCATGGTCACCGGCATGGCCCTCGTCCAGCAGCGCACTCCCGAGGGCCGGCTGAACGAGGGCATGACCCTCGCGGTGACGGGCCTGCTCGGCGGGATCGCCTGCGGTTCGGCGACCGGCGGCTGGGTGGTCGAACACGTCTCGGCGACGGCGGGGTACGGGGTGCCGGTCGCGGCGGCGGGGAGCGCCCTGGCGATCTCCCTCGCGATCCCACCGGCCCTCTCCCGACTCAGGGCCCGGTGACGGCCGCGTACCCGATCACGCCCACACGCGCGTCAAGGACACGGGACGCGTACCGCTCGTCCGACCCGTCGAACCGCCGCCAATCCCTCGGCCCCAATTCCCGCGCACCCCATTGACGCGCCCGGGACCCCCACATACCTTCCCCCGTCGAAGCGCTTCGACGTCACGCATCGAAACGATTCGACGAACGCTGCGTGACGGTCCCGAAACCCATCCAACTCCCCCGGAGGCAATGGATGTTGACGACACGAAGGCGTGCGGTGGCGACAGCGGCGGCGGCCCTGGCGGGCTCCCTGCTGCTGGCGTCCTGCGGCAGTTCGGACAGCGGTTCCTCGGACGGCAAGACACTGAAGCTGTGGCACTACGAAGGGCCGGACAGCGCGATGGGCGTGGCCTGGAACGAGGCCATCAAGGAGTTCGAGGCGAAGCATCCCGGCGTCAAGGTGAAGTTCGAGGAGAAGGGCTTCGAGCAGATCCAGAAGACGGCCCCGATGGTCCTCAACTCGAACGACGCGCCCGACATCATGGAGTACAACAAGGGCAACGCGACGGCCGGGCTGCTCTCCAAGCAGGGGCTTCTCACAGATCTGACCGCCGAGGCGGCCAAGCGCGGCTGGGACAAGAAGCTCAGCGCGGGTGTGCGCACCACCAGCCAGTACGACACCAACGGGGTCATGGGCTCCGGCAAGTGGTACGGCGTGCCCAACTACGCCGAGTACACGATGGTGTTCTACAACAAGGACCTCTTCAAGAAGTACGGCATCGCGGAGCCCACCACCCTCGACGAGCTCACCGCCGCCATGGACACGTTCGTGTCGAAGGGCATCACCCCGCTGGCGAACGCAGGCGCCGAGTACATGGCCCAGCAGTACCTGTACCAGCTCGCCCTCTCCAAGGCCGACCGCTCGTGGGTCGACAAGTACGAGCTCTACAAGGGCAAGACCGACTTCCACGACGCCGCCTGGACGTACGCCGCCACGACCTTCGCCGACTGGGTGAAGAAGGGCTACATCAGCAAGAAGTCCACCTCGCTCAAGGCCGAGGACGCGGGCGTCTCCTTCATCCAGGGCAAGAGCCCGATCCTGTTCAGCGGCAGCTGGTGGTACGGGCGGTTCCAGACGGAGAACAAGTTCGCCTGGGGCACCTTCCTCTGGCCGGGCAGCAATCTCACCCTCGGCTCCGGCGGCAACCTCTGGGTCGTCCCCAAGGGCGCCAAGAACAAGGACCTCGCCTACGACTTCATCGACATCACCATGTCGCGGAAGATCCAGAACCTGCTGGGCAACAAGGGCGGGGTCCCGGTGGGCGCCGACACCGCCGCCATCACCGACCCGAAGGCGAAGACCCTGATCGCCGACTTCAACACGCTCTCCGGCAAGGACGGCCTGGCCTTCTACCCGGACTGGCCGGTCGCCGGCTTCTACGACGTCCTCGTCTCCGAGACCCAGAAGCTGATCACGGGGAACGAGAAACCGGACGCCTATCTGAGCGCGCTCCAGACGGCGTACGACAAGGGCGCGCCGAAGACATGACGGTCACCGTCGAACGGGGCGGCCGGGTGGTGCGGGGGCACCAACGGCACCACGGCCGTACGACGCGCCCGCGCCGCCCCCACACCTCCTACGCCCTCTTCCTTCTCCCCGGCGTCCTCGCCTTCCTCGCGGTGATCGTCGTCCCGTTCCTGATGAACACCGGCGTGAGCTTCACCGACTGGCAGGGCGTCGGCTCGCCGAAGTGGTCGGGGCTCGCCAACTACCGCCAGCTGATGGACGACTCCGAGTTCTGGGCGTCGTTCCGGCACAGCCTCTTCATGGTCGTCGCGATGGCCGCCGTACCGACGGTCCTCGGGCTCGTGCTGGCCGCCGCCCTCTTCGACTTCGTCGGCAAGCACTTCGGTACGAAGATCGCCGCCGTCCTGCGCGCCTGCTTCTACCTCCCCCAGGTCCTGCCCATCGCCGTCGCCGGCATCGTCTGGAGCTGGATCCTCGCCCCCGACAACGGCTCCCTGAACGAACTCCTGAAGGCGGTGGGCCTCGGCTCGCTCCAGCGGGACTGGCTCGGCGATCCCGACTTCGCCCTCTACAGCGTCATGGGCGTGATGGTGTGGGTGCAGATCGGCTTCCCGCTGGTCGTCTTCATGGCGGGGCTGCAACGCGTCGACCCGCAACTGTACGAGGCGGCGGAGCTGGACGGCGCGGGCTGGTGGCGCCGCTTCTGGCACATCACGCTGCCGCAGATCCGACCGGAGATCTACGTCGTCCTCCTCTGGTGCACGATCGCCGCCCTCAAGGTGTTCGGCGCGGTGTACGTCCTCACCAAGGGCGGTCCCGGCGGCGCGACCGACGTGCCGTCCTACTTCTCCTTCACCACCTTCTTCGAGAAGACCCAGGTCGGCTACGGCGCCGCGATCTCCACTGTGCTGACCGTGATCATCCTCGTACTCGCCCTGATCGGTCTGAAGCTCCAGACCCGCGCCGAGGACGCCGAGGAAGGACTCCGCGCATGACCGCCGTACGCCGCTATCCCGTCCTCGTGGCCCTGATCATCGCGGCCCTGTTCATGGTGCTGCCGTTCGGCATCGTCGCGATCAACGCGGTCAAGTCCCCGGCCGAGTACTCGTCGAACGGGCCCCTCAGCCTGCCCCACGGCCTCTACCTCGACGGCCTCAAGGACTTCTGGCAGCGCGTCGACTACGGCCAGAAGCTGGTCAACTCGATCCTGATCTCCGGCTCGGTGGCCATCGGCGCCGCCGTGCTGTCCGTCCTGAACGCGTACGCGATCGGCATCGGCCGTATCAAGGGCCGCACCTGGGTCCTCGCCTTCTTCGTGCTGGCGAACATGCTGCCGCAGGAGGCGCTGGTCTACCCGATCTACTACCTGAGCAAGCAGGCGGGCCTCTACGACACCCGGCTCAGCGTGATCATCGTGTTCACCGTCGTCCAGGCGGCCTTCGGCACGTATCTCCTGTCCTCCGTCCTCGGGCGGTTCCCGCGCGAGATCATCGAGGCCGCCCGGATCGACGGGGCGAACAAGTGGCAGGTGCTGTGGCGGATCGTGGTGCCGGTCAGCCGCCCCACCATCGGCGTCCTCCTGGTCTTCTTCTTCATCTGGACCTGGAACGAGTTCCTGCTGCCGCTGGTCATGCTGATCTCCAACGACAACCAGACGGTGTCGGTGGCGCTCGGCGTCCTCCAGGGCCAGCGCCTGATGGACGCGACCATGACCAACGCGGCGGCCCTCCTGGGCGTCCTCCCCGCGATCGTCTTCTTCCTCGTCTTCCAGCGGACGCTGACCCGCGGCATCGCCGTGGGCGCGGTCAAGTAAGGGGTGTGGGCGTGAAGTTCACCGACGGCTACTGGCTGCTGCGCGAAGGCGTCACCGCGGCGCACCCGGTCGAGGTCCTCGACGTCAGCGCAGCACAGGGAACCCTCGACATCCACGCGCCGACCCAGCCCATCCGCCACCGCGGCGACCTGCTGAAGGGACCGGTCGTGACGATCAGCGCGCACGCGCCGATGCCGGACGTCATCGGCGTCACGTTCACGCACTTCCAGGGCGAGGAACCGCGCGGCCCCCGCTTCGGGCTGCACAGGGGTGAGTTCACCCCCACGGTGGAGCACGACGACGAGCACGCGACCCTCACCGCGGGCGCCCTGTCCGTCCGGGTCGCCCGCACCACCCCCTGGCACGTCGACTTCCTCGCCCACGGCCGTGTCCTCACCACCAGCGGCCCCAAGGGCATGGGCATCATGCGGGACGCGGCCGGCGCCCACTATCTGCGCGAGCAGCTGAACCTCGGGGTCGGCACCCAGGTCTACGGCCTCGGCGAGCGCTTCGGCCCGCTCGTCAAGAACGGCCAGGTCGTGGACATGTGGAACGCCGACGGCGGCACCGCCACCGAGCAGGCCTACAAGAACGTGCCGTTCTATCTGACGGACGCGGGCTACGGAGTCTTCGTCGACCATCCGGGCCGGGTCTCCTTCGAGGTCGCCTCGGAAGCGGTCTCACGGGTCCAGTTCAGCGCCGAGACACAGCAGCTGACGTACTACGTGATCTACGGGCCGACCCCGAAGGACATCCTGCGCAAGTACACGCAGCTCACCGGCCGCCCGGCCCTCCCGCCCGCCTGGTCCTTCGGCCTGTGGCTGTCGACGTCCTTCACCACCTCCTACGACGAGGCCACCGTCACCTCCTTCATCGACGGCATGCGCGAGCGCGAACTCCCCCTCTCCGTCTTCCACTTCGATTGCTTCTGGATGCGCGAGTTCAACTGGTGCGACTTCCAGTGGGACCCACGCGTGTTCCCCGACCCGGAAGGCATGCTGACCCGGCTGAAGGACAAGGGCCTGCACATCTGCGTCTGGATCAACCCGTACATCGCGCAGCGCTCCCCGCTCTTCGCGGAGGGCAAGGCCCTGGGCCATCTGCTCAGGAAGCCCGACGGCAGTGTGTGGCAGTGGGACCTGTGGCAGCCGGGCATGGCACTGGTCGACTTCACCAGCCCGGCCGCCCGCGACTGGTACGCCGCCAAACTGGAGGCGCTGCTCGCCCAGGGCGTCGACTGCTTCAAGACCGACTTCGGCGAGCGGGTCCCCGTCGACGTGGCGTACGCCGACGGCGCCGACCCGGAACGCATGCACAACTACTACACCTACCTCTACAACCGCACCGTCTTCGAGGTGCTGCGCAAGCACCGGGGCGAGGCGGAGGCCGTCGTCTTCGCACGCTCGGCGACGGCCGGCAGCCAGCAGTTCCCGGTGCACTGGGGCGGCGACTGCGAGGCGACGTACGAGTCGATGGCCGAGTCGCTGCGGGGCGGGCTGAGCCTCGGGATGTCGGGGTTCGGGTTCTGGAGCCACGACATCGGCGGCTTCGAGGGAACGCCGACACCCGCCCTGTTCAAACGCTGGATCGCCTTCGGCCTCCTCTCCTCCCACAGCCGGCTGCACGGCTCGTCCTCGTACCGGGTGCCGTGGCTGTTCGACGAGGAGGCCGTGGACGTGCTGCGGCTGTTCACCCGGCTGAAGCTCGGCCTCATGCCCTATCTGTACGAGGCCGCGCGCGCCGCCCACGCGGAGGGCGTCCCGATGATGCGGGCGATGGTCCTCGAATTCCCCGGCGATCCGGGGTGCGCGCACCTGGAACGGCAGTACATGCTCGGCCCGGACCTGCTGGTCGCGCCCGTCTTCAGCGACGAGGGAGACGTCTCCTACTACGTTCCGGACGGCACCTGGACCCACTTCCTCACGGGGCGGACGGTGACCGGTCCGCGCTGGGTGCGCGAGCGGCACGGCTTCCTGAGCGTGCCGCTGCTGGTGCGGCCGGGCGCGGTGATCCCGGTGGGCGCGGTGGACGACCGGCCCGACTACGTCTACGCCGACGGCGTCACCCTGCGCGCGTACGGACTGGAGCGGGGCGCCCAGGTCACGGTGCCGGTGGGCGGGGTGGCCTTCACCGTCGTCCGTGAGGGCAACACCCTGCGCGCCTCGTCGAGTGATCCGGCGGCGCCCTGGGGGCTGGCGGCGGGCGGGCGCGAGGTACGGGCGAAGGCGGGGACGGGATTCCTGTCCCTGGACCTGGAACCCGAACTGGAGCTGGAGCTGGAGCTGGAGTCCGAGTGATGGTGAAGATCACCGATGTGGCGCGGCACGCCGGGGTCTCCCCCAGTACCGTCTCCTACGCCCTCAGCGGCAAGCGGCCCATCTCCGAGGAGACCCGGCAGCGCATCGAGGCCAGCATCCGCGAGCTCGGCTACCGCCCGCACGCGGGGGCTCGGGCGCTGGCCAGCAGCCGGTCCAACGTCCTGGCGCTGGTGGTGCCGCTGCGGGCGGGCATCCACGTGCCGGTGGTGATGCAGTTCGCGGTGTCGGTGGTGACGGCGGCGCGGCAACACGATCACGACGTCCTGCTGCTGACGCAGGAGGAGGGCGAGGAGGGGCTGCGGCGGGTCGCGGACACCGCGCTCGTGGACGCCCTGATCGTGATGGACGTCCAGCTCCACGACCCCAGGCTGCCGCTGCTGCGCGCCCTGGACCGCCCCTCCGTCCTCATCGGGTTCCCTGCCCGGCCCGCCGGACTGACCTGTATCGACCTGGACTTCAAGGCGGCCGGCGAGCTGTGCGTCGAGCGGCTGGCGGGGCTCGGGCACCGGGTCGTGGCGCTGGTCGGGTCGCCGCCGGAGGTGTACGTACGGGGGACGGCGTTCGCGCAGCGCGTGGTGGAGGGCTTCACCGCCGCCGCCGACCGGAACGGGCTCGCGTCCTCCGTCCACCCCTGCGAGGCCTCGCCCGCCGCCGCCCGCCGGATCGCCGAACAGCTCCTGCGTGAACAGCCGGCGCTCACCGGCGTCGTCGTGCACAACGAACCGGTCCTGGAACCGCTGATCGACGCCTTCGAGCAGCTCGGCCTGCGCGTTCCCGTCGACCTCTCCGTCACCGCGATCTGCCCGGACGAGCTCGCCGAGAACGTCCGTGTCCCCGTCACCTCCGTCGCCATCCCGTCCACCGAGGTGGGCGCGCGGGCGGTGGAACTGCTGATGAAGAAGCTGGGCGGCACCGACGTACCCGAGGCCACGCTCCTCGCACCCCGGCTGACGGAACGCGCGAGTACCGCACCGCGCACGCTGACCTCTTGAGGAGCCGTGACATGAGGAAAGGCAAGAGAAGCAGAGGAAGCAGGAGAAGACAGCGGGCCTCCCTCGTCCTGGCGCTCGCGCTGACCGCCGGTCTGACGGCCACCGTTCCGGCGGGGGCGGACGACCCCGTGTACGCCTTCCGCAACCCCCGTCTCACCGTCACCGAACGAGTGAACGACCTGCTCGGGAGGCTGACCCTCGACGAGAAGGTCTCCCTCCTCCACCAGTACGAGCCCGCGATCCCCCGCCTCGGCATCCAGTCCTTCCGCACCGGCACCGAGGCCCTGCACGGCGTCGCCTGGCTCGGCAAGGCGACCGTCTTCCCCCAGGCGATCGGCCTCGCCTCCACCTGGGACCCGGCACTGATCCAGCAGGTCGGCTCGGCGGTCGGCGACGAGGCGCGCGGCTTCCAGCGGGAACGCCCCGACGGCTGGGGCCTCAACCTGTGGGCGCCCGTGGTCAACCTGCTGCGCGACCCGCGCTGGGGACGCAACGAAGAGGGCTACTCCGAGGACCCGTACCTCACCGGTTCGATCTCCACGGCGTACGGCGAGGGCCTGACCGGCGGCGACCCCGACCACCTCAAGACGGCCCCCACCCTCAAGCACTACCTCGCCAACAACAACGAGGTGAACCGCGCGACCACGTCCTCCGACCTGCGCCCACGCGTCCAGCACGAGTATGACGAGGCGGCTTTCGAGCCGGCCGTCAAGGCGGACGCGACGACGGGCGTGATGGCGTCGTACAACCTGGTCAACGGCCGCCCCGACACGGTGAACCCGGACCTGGACGACGTCGTGCGGACGTGGACCTCCCGAGATCTCCTGAACGTCACCGACGCCTTCGCCCCGGGAAACCTGCTCCCCGGCACCCAGAACTACTACGACACCCTCGCCGAGGGTGACGCGGCGGCGCTCAAGGCGGGCATCGACAGCTTCACGGACAACAACGGCGACCCGACCCCGACGACCACGGCCGTCACGTCGGCCCTGACCGCCGGCCTGTTGAAGGAGTCGGACGTCGACACGGCCGTCTCCCACATCCTCGCCGTCCGCGTCCGGCTCGGCGAGTTCGACCCGAACGGCGGCACGTACGGCTCGATCGACCAGTCCGTGATCAACAGCCCGGCCCACCAGAAGCTGGCCCGCAAGGCGGCGGCGGAGAGCGCGGTCCTGCTCAAGAACAACGGCGTACTGCCCCTGAAGACCTCGGCGAAGAACGTGGCCGTGGTCGGACCGCTCGCCGACACCCTCTACACCGACTGGTACTCGGGCACACTGCCGTACGCGGTCACGCCCGCGGACGGCATCGCCACGAAGCTGGGTACCTCGGTGGGGAGCAGCGAGGGCGTCGACCGCATCGCGCTGAAGGACACGGCGACGGGGAAGTACGTGACGGCGGGGGCGTCTCAGGCCGGTGGAGCCCTGAAGGAGAGCACCGAGACAGGGGTGGCGGCCCAGTTCGACGCGTTCGACTGGGGCTCCGGCATCGTGACCCTGCGCTCGGCCGCCAACGGCAAGTACGTCGGCTACAACTGGTCGAACTTCGTCAACGACCAGGTCCAGCCGAACGGTTGGTACGTCCAGCAGCAGTTCAAGCTGGAGCAGCAGGACGACGGCACGTACCTGCTCCGGTACGCCGGATACGAGACCACCGAGTCCTGGTGGTCGAACCCGGTCTACCTCGGCCCGACGGGCCCCGACGGCACCCTGGGCCTGGTCGAGAAGTCGGAGGCCGCCCACTACTCCAAGGACGTCGTCCGCAGCGGTGTGGACGAGGCGGTTGCCGCGGTGAAGGGCAAGGACACAGCGGTCGTCGTGGTCGGCTCGATGCCGTCGATCAACGGCCGGGAGAACCACGACCGTACGGACATGGGCCTGGCCCCGTCACAGGAGTCCCTGGTCAGGGCGGTGCGCGCGGCCAACCCGAAGACGGTCGTGATCGTGGAGAACAGCTACCCGACCACCCTCGGCGCCCTCCAGAAGGAGGTCCCGGCCCTCCTGTGGACCACCCACGCGGGCCAGGAGACGGGCAACGCGCTCGCCGACGTCCTCTACGGTGCCACGAACCCGGCGGGCCGCCTCACCCAGACCTGGTACCGGTCGACGTCGGACCTCCCCTCGATCCTCGACTACGACATCATCAAGTCCGACCGCACGTACCAGTACTTCCAGGGGCAGCCGCTCTACCCGTTCGGCTACGGCCTGTCGTACACGACGTTCCGCTACGGCACGCTGAAGCGCGTCTCCGGCGGCTATGAGGTGGCGGTCACGAACACGGGCAGGCGGGCGGGCGACGAGGTCGTACAGCTCTACACCCACCAGCGGGCATCGAGGGACAAGCAGCCCCTGAAGCAGCTGAAGGCGTACGCGAGGGTGTCCCTGAAGCCGGGCGAGACGAAGACCGTCCGGCTGAAGGTCCATGCGAAGGACCTCGCGCACTGGGACGTCACCCGCTCGAAGTGGGTGGTGGAGAGCGGCACGTACGACGTCCTGGTCGGCGCCTCGTCCTCGGACATCCGCTCCCGGACGTCATGGACGGTGCGGGGCGAGACGATCCCGCCCCGGGACCTCACGAAGGTGACGCGCGCCGAGAACTTCGACGACTACACGCCCGGTTCCGTCCGCCTGGTCGACGAGTCGAAGGCGCGCGGGACGGCGGTGGGCGCGACGGCCGACGGGGCCTGGCTGAAGTTCGCGGACGCCCAACTGGGTTCTGGTGCGTCCGAGTTCAGCGCACGCGTCGCCGGTTCGTCCGGCACGGTCGAGGTCCGGCTGGGCTCGCCGACCGGCCCGCTCGTCGGCACCGCTCGTACGGACGGCACGGCATCCCCGTACGACTACACGACGGTGACCACCGCCCTCTCCGGCGCGACGAAGGGCCGTACGGGCGTGTACCTGGTGCTGAGCGGGGGTGTGCGGCTGTCCACGTTCACCCTGCGCTGAGGCGGGTCAGCCGGCCTCGATCAGGTGATCCACGCCGGAGACGTGATACTCGCCGTACCCGAAGCGCTCGCCGATCGCCTCGTACCGGTCGTACTGCTCCTGCGTGAGTCGCACGGACAGCGCGTTCAGGACGCGGAGGAACAACCGGAACCCGAGATCGGGATCGATCCGGGTGACCACGTGTTCCAGCGGGTCCATGACGTCCGTGGCGGGAACAGGATGCCAGTGGGGGCTGATGACCTTGTCCACCACCGCGGGCGCTGTCTCCCGGACTTCCCGCAGCACCGTGTCGGCGAGTTCGGTGCGGGCGGGCGCCACAAAGGGTGTGTACGTGGGGGCGGCCTCCCTCAGCCGCTCCCGGCACACGTCCGCGATCAGCCGAAGCCAGTCCCGGCCGTCGGTACTCCCTGGCCTGTCCGAGGCGCCGGCCCACAGGGCGGTGACCGCGGCGTCGGGCAGTGCGGACCGCAGCAGACGGAGCGCGTCCTCCAGGAGGACGGCCGCCGCGGAGCCCGGGGTCTGTCCGATGTCGTCGCCCTCGGCTGCCTTCCGGATCTCCTCCCGGTTTGGACACCAGTCCTGATGTGCCTGCCCGGCGAGGTGGGAGAACCCGAAGTCCCAGGTGGCATCGCGGCGGGCGGTGTCGATGGGCGGCCACGCGATGTCGAGACCGAAGTCGATGAGCGGAGCGGGGTGGCCGAACCTCTGACCGAGCGCTTGGAACCGGTCGTAGCGCGCCTTTTCGATCCGCACGGAGTGCACCTTCAGCGCGCGGAGGAAGAGCCGGAAGCCGAGATCGGGATGCACGCGGGCGGCCACCTCTTCGAGGGCCGACAGGGTGTCGGGGGAAGGGAGGGGACCGGGGGAAGAGAGGGGACCGGCCGACTGCTCGCGACAGGACCGTATCTCCGCGATGCCCGCGATGCCCGCGATCTCCGCGATCTCCGCGATCTCCGCGATCTCCGCGATCTCCGCGACGACGTCGTCACGCACCTCGTCGGCCGCCGGCCGCCAGGCGCCCCACCACGAGGAAGGTGCCGGGCGTCGCCCGGGGATTTTCCGGGGCGGGCGCGCGGCGCAGGTCTCGTCGATGCGCCGCAGCCAGTCACGGGCGCTCATGCCGTGCGCCGCGGGATCCCACCCGCCTCCGGCGGCCGCTCGCCACACGGCCCGGATCGCCTCGTCCGCCAGCGGGGACTCGACGAGCCCGCGCACGTCCTCGCGCAGCTCATCGGCGTACCCCCAGTCGTCGTGGCTGGTGTCATAGCCGAGGATGCTCCGCTCATCCGCGCTGAGATGGTCGACGCTGCCCACGGGACACTCACGGTCATACGCGTCGAGCTTCGCCGTGACGAGCCCGAGTGCAGCGCCGGTGTTCTCCGGAGCGGGGGAGAGCGTGAACGCCTCGGTCAGCCCACTGAGCCCGAAGTCCGCGTCGTAGTCCACGTAGTACGGCTCCTGCCGTCCCGTCACAGTCGTCCCCTCCAGCCTTTCAGGCCTCTCACGGCATACACGAACCGCACTTCACCGGTCGCGTCCAGCGGACTTTCACACCTCCCGGTCCCCCTGCCAGGTGACCGACGTCATGGCGGCCAGACCACCGTTCGCCAGGCCTTTGTAGGTCACCTTCCGGGCAGGGCCGAGCTCGCGCGCGACGCGTCTGGCCAGCTCCGTCCCTTCGTGGAACAGCCGCTCCCACTCGTCGTCGTACTTACCGTCCTCCCGGTCCCGCAGGTCCAGGTTCACCGTGGTGTCGATGCTCTTCGCCCACGCGTACAGGTCGGCCACCAGTTCCTCGGACAGATGGAGACCGCCGACGGGACCGTCCGGCGCGAAGTCTCCGAATCCCTCGGCGCGGAGCGGGTACCACTTGAACTCGCCTTCGACCACGATGTGGAGCGGGTGCGGGGGCTCGCCGTGCTCCTCAAGGGCCCAGTCCAGGCGTCCGCACCCCCAGCACACGAACTTTGCCCTGTCCTGCCGCTCGTCCCAGTAGCGCACCACCCATGCGGACCCCAGGTGTCCTGCCAACGCCCGGGCGACCTCCAGGCCCCGTTCGACGTGCTTCCGCAAGGCCGGACCTGCGGTGAACCCGCCGGGTGGGCGCGTCTGTGACCAGGACAGCAGCTTGCGAGCCAACTCGCCGGGGAGTCCGAGTGAATCGGCCGGCACGCTCTGCGTGAAGTCGGCGACCTCCGCGAGGGGGCCCGCGTCCGTCCCGTACAGCGGAGACGGGGTGCCGAGGGCACGGACAAGGAGGTGACGCGGTTCGTGACCGGTGCTCATGCCGCCGTCACCGGCCGCTCCGCCTCAGGCCTCGCGGGCGGCGTACGCGAGGAACGCGGCCCAGGCGTCCGCCGGTACCGCGAAGCGGGGGCTTCCAGCGCCGAGCTTCGAGTCGCGGACGTGGGTGGTGTGGGGGCAGACGGCGACTTCGAGGCATTCGCCGCCCTGGGAGTCGCTGTAGCTGGACTTTCGCCAGGTGTAGGCGACTTCGAGGCAGGCGCTCCCTTCGGAGTCGCTATAGCTGGACTTGAACCATGCCAGTTCGTCACTCACAGCTCCCCCGCCACCTTCCTGATGAACCGGGCCGACTCCTCAACGCCAAGTGCCTGCATCCGGATCATTCCATAGCGCTGCGTCAGCGTACTGAGCTTGTCTCCACCGGAGTACAAAGCCCCTGTCGACTGCCCGTCCACAAAGGCGTAGCGCTCGTGATCGGCAGTTTCCACGAGGACCATCGGACCACTGAGCGCCGCGGTGGGAGCAGTCGCGAAGGGCAGCACCTGGATCGAGAGGTGCCGCTGCTTCCCGATCTCCAGCAAGTGATCGCACTGCTTGTGCACAACGTTCTGGCTGCCAACCACCGAGCGCAGCGCGGCCTCGTGGATCACAAAGCTGAAGTGCGTCGGGGGCGGGTTCGTACCACTGCACGGTGATCGCCTCGGCCTCCACCAACACGTACTGCTGCGTGCGCTGAGGAAACGGCTCCGGCTTCAGGTACTCATGCGCGGCCACCAGCTTCCCCCGCGCCCCGCACATCTGATCCGCAACCTGCAACAACCTGAGCGTCGGCCGACCCCCGCCTCCTCACGCCACAACCTGACCTCCCGAGGCTACGCACCAGCCACCAGCCTGATCACGACGAACGACGGAGAATCACACGCAAGGAACCCAGCGCACATGCCGACGCCGCCCCCAGGCCGTATCTCGGTGACGGATGCGAACGACACGCTGCCCACACCCCGCGACGCGTCACCGGACGACGAGTCCGGCCGGGGCCTGACCCTGGTGGCCACGCTGGCGGACAAGTGGGGCAGCGAACCCCGCCCGTTCGGCATCGGCATCGGCATCGGCATCGGCAAGACGGTCTCATTCGAACTGCAAGGTCCCCGTCCAGCCGTCAGGTAGCCGACTCGGGGGTCCGTACGGCTCGGCGCAGGCGCAACAGGGCCCTGACTGAGCGGATCCGCCAAGCGGTGAAGCCGAGGATGACGACGCCGGTGAGCGTCGGAATCTTCCAACTGCCGGAGCCGTCGCGGGTCGCGGTGTGGTCGCCGGAGCTGTCGACGAGGGCGGGCAGGGTGCCGTCGGCTGGGCGGGTGTCGATGACCCCGTCGACGGCGACGCTGCTGATGCTGACGGTGTGGTCGGTGGCGGCGAACGAGCCCTCGCAGGCCCAGCCGTCCTGCCACAGGTCGCTCAAGCCACCGGTCGCCGGCGTGCAGTCGGTGAGGGTGACCGTGCCGGGGACGCCGGTCGCCTCGGCATAGGCCTGCTGGGCACCGTGCACAGCCAGGAACAGCCCGAAGACAAGCCCGACAACGGCGAGGGATATCTCGCGGGGCAGCGGAGGGAGGAAACGGAGCAGAAACACGGGCAGGTGGGTCCTTTACGGAGTCAGGCACCGGGTCAGTAGGAATTCACCGGATCACAGACTCGACCGGTGCGGGGGCGCAGAGTGGGGCTCGCACTCGGGTGAGTGCGGTCCCTGTGGTGCGTTCAGCCGTCGGCCGACGGTCGCACCGGTGACGGCGGCTCCTGTTCGACCAGGAAATCGACGGAGTCCACCACGAACTCGCCGTAGTGGAGGGCCGATCCGATGGTCTCCATCCTCGTGTACTGCTCCGGAGACAGCGACCCACCTGGGGCGTTCAGGATGGCCCTCAGTAGCACCCGGAACGCCAGATCCGGAGTGCAGCGGCGAGCGCAGTCGACGAGCGCCTCGCGCACCTCGACGGCCAGGAAGTCCGCCCGCTCGATCTCGGCGATGACGGCGTCCCGGCACGCCCAGCCGTCCTCCACGTCGGCCCCGGTGAGCGGGCATACGCCCGCCTTCGCGGCCAGCCGGGCATCACACAGGCCGATGACCGTCCGCGTCCACTCCGATCCCGAGGTCCCCTCGAAGCTCGCCATGTACTGCGCTCCGGCCGTCCACAGCACCTCGAGCGTCTCCGAAGAGAGGTTGTCGAGGAGTGTCCGGGCATCGCGGCGGACCGCCAGTGCCAGCTCGTCGGCCGATTCCGAGAGGTGTTTCGCGACGATGTCGGCGGCCGTGTCCCCGTCGTGAGTCCCGTCCTGGTGGAAGAAACTCATCACCCACGAGGCACCGAAATCAAAGTCACTGAAGCGCTGCACCCTGTGTCATCTCCTCATATCGGATAGCAGGTTTGCACGTAATAGCTCTTGCGCTGAACCGAGAGGCGGGAGCGCAGCGCACGGAGAGGGCCCGCGCTTCAGGTGAGTGCGGGCCCCTCGCGTCCACCACGCGCTCCGCGCGGCCGGAGCTGATCAGCAGACCGAGGCGTGGAAGGACCGTTACAAGATCCGTGCCGGAGTGGAGGGCACCGTCTCCCAGGCTGTCCAGCGCTGCGGCCTGGGCAGATCCCACTACCGGGGCCTGGCCAAGACCACCCTGCAACACCAGCTCACCGGCGTCGCCGTCAATCTCGCCCGCATCGACGCCCACCTCACCGGCACACCACGAGCCCGCACTCGCACCAGCCACTTCGCAGCACTTCGCCCCGCCGATCTCTTGACCGCCGGGGCGAAGTGATCAGAAGCCCGAATTGACCAACAGCATCTCGGATGAGTGCGGGCCCCCTGCGGTGCCGCCGAGCCGCAGCGCCGTCGGCCATCAGGCACTGGTCCTGGCGGAGTTGTTCGGGGCGGACGAGGTGGGCCCAGCAGACCATCCCACGCCAGAGTCGGCCGAAAACCGCCCCCCGGCCGAGCGCCCGGCAGGGTCGGCGCCGTCGGCCACGGGGCATGACACGCCGGGCATGACACACCAGGCATGACAAAGGCCCCGCCGCTCGAAAGCGACGAGGCCTTTGCCCACATGGGATGTGGAGGTCCGGGAGGACCTCCTGATCGTGGAGATGGCGGGAATCGAACCCGCGTCCACCGGTGCAGAATCAGGGCTTCTCCGTGTGCAGTTCGCTGCGATTTTCTCGGCCCCGGTGATCACGCGAACAAGTCGCCGACGGGCCCAGCCACTGTTTGATTTCCCATCGAACCCCGTGACCGGGCTCGATGGTTTAGTTCCCTAGATTATGCCAGGGTCCGGGTCGGGAACACCCCCGGGCTGACACCCATTTAGGGTCCTTCAGTCGCTGTTATTAGGCAGCGAGGGCGAAGGACTGGGAATCGCTCTTGGAATTGGCGATTATTGGTTGCGACATATGGTTAACGAGATCATTGTCGCTTCCTCGACACGCTTCCCCTGCTTCGACAGCCGCTGTCGAAACCGATCATCCCCATGTTGTTTTTTCAAGCCCCTCCGAGGAGGGTTGCGCACCCGCTGTGAGGTGCAGATCCCATCGTACGTGACCAACGCACGTCGATGCCACCGTATTCCCCGTGGCTACTCGCCCCGCTGCTTCCGCTTCGCCGCCGCGATCGCGCGGTCCGACTCCCGGCGGTCCTGCTTCTCGCGCAGGGTCTGCCGCTTGTCGTACTCCTTCTTGCCGCGGGCGAGCGCGATCTCGGCCTTGGCCCGGCCGTCCTTGAAGTACAGGGCGAGGGGCACGATCGTGTGACCCGTCTCCTCCGACTTCGACGCCAGCTTGTCGATCTCCTCGCGGTGCAACAGCAGCTTGCGCTTGCGGCGCACCGTGTGGTTGGTCCAGGTGCCCTGGCTGTACTCGGGAATGTGGGCGTTGTGCAGCCACGCCTCGTTCCCGTCGATCTGGACGAAGCCGTCGGTCAGCGAGGCGCGTCCCTGGCGCAGCGACTTCACCTCGGTGCCGGTGAGCACGAGCCCGGCCTCGTAGGTGTCGATGATCGCGTAGTCGTGCCGTGCCTTCTTGTTCTGCGCGACGATCTTGCGCTTGCCGTCCTTGGCCTTCGCGGCCCCTCCGCCCTGCTTGGGCTGGGACTCCTTCGGTACGTACATTCCCTTACTCATAGTGCTGCCATTTTCGCACTACAGGGGGGTCCGGGGGAAAGCCGATTACGAGAGCACCGAGCCGGCGACTACGAAGGGCCGCCGAGACCGCTCAGTACGGTCTCCGCCCGCTCCAGGGCCTCCGCGTCCACCTCCAGGTCGGGGGTGATGCCCCGCCCGTCGACGGCGTGCCCGGCGGGGGTGCGGTAGTGGCCGACGGTCAGCTCGGCGACGGAGCCGTCGGGCAGTCGGCTCGGCATCTGGATCGAGCCCTTGCCGAAGGTCCTGGAGCCCACGACAACCGCACGGCCGCGATCCTGGAGGGCCCCGGTGAGCATTTCGGCCGCGCTCATCGTGCCGCCGTCGACAAGCGCGACCAGGGGTCTGGTGGTGTCGCCGCCGGGGTCGGCGTGCAGGGAGCGCTGCGCGCCGTTGACGTCGTAGGTGGCGACGAGGCCGCCGTCGAGGAAGGCGGAGGCGGCGGTGACGGCCTCGGTGACCAGTCCGCCGGAGTTGCCGCGCAGGTCGAGGACGATCCCGGCGTGCTCGGGGGTCTGCTCGACGGCGTTCCGTACGGCGTCGCCGACGCCCTTGGTGAAGGCGGCGACCTTGATCACGGTGACGCCGCCGGGAAGCTTGTGGACGGTCAGGGAGTCCGTGGACAGCCTCGCCCGGCGCAGCGTCTCGCTCCACGCGCGTGTGCCGCGCTCCAGGCCGAGGGAGACCTTCGTACCGGCGGCGGCGTCGTCCGCGTCCCCGCGCAGTAACGAGACGACCTCGGTGACCGGCCGGCCGTCCACCTTCTCGCCGTCGACGCTGCGCAGCCGGTCGCCCGCGCGGATCCCGGCGGCGGCAGCGGGCGAGCCGCTCTGCACCCGGGTCACCTCGATACGGCCGTCACGCTCGCGCCGGGCCCACAGCCCCACGCCCGTGTACTGACCGTCGAGGGCCTCCTCGAACTCCTCGTACTCGCCCTGGGAGTAAACGGCGCCCCAGCGGTCCCCGCTGCGGCTGACGGCCCGCTCCGCGGCCTCCATGGGGGACTTGCCGTCGGCCATCGCCTCGGCGGCGGCGTCGGTGACCGTCTCGCGGTGGGCCGCCGAGGTCGAACGCGCCGAAGGAGGCACGGTTTTCCGGTCGGGATCACCGAAGGACCCGGTCGCGGCCCCCGCGACGAGGACACTCGCGAAAAGCAATGTCAGGGCGGCCCCGCGGCCTGCGCGGCGGGGCTGGCAGAACAGGTCTCGGCCTGACATGGCGGTGAGTCTAGGACAACGCAAAGGGCCGTACCGCCGGTTGGCAGTACGGCCCCCTTGGCATGCGTCACACCTTCAGGTACTTGCGCAACGCGAAGAACGCCGCAAGCGCGGGCATCAGCAGACTCGTCGCGAGGATGAGCGGCAGCTTGGTGAACACGGCGTCCCAGCCGATGAAGTTGATCAGATTCAGCTTCTGGGACAGCGCGAGGCCGTGATCGATGATGAAGTACCGCGCGACCAAGAGGAATCCGCAGGCGACACCTCCGCCGATCAGTCCGGCGACCGCGGCCTCCATGATGAACGGCGCCTGGATGTAGAACCCGGAGGCGCCCACGAGCCGCATGATGCCGGTTTCCCTGCGCCGGCTGAACGCCGAGACGCGCACCGTGTTGACGATCAGCATCAGGGCGACGACGAGCATCATCGCCATGACCGCGCGCGCGGCCCAGTTCATGCCGTTGAGCAGCCCGAAGAGGTTGTCCAGGATGCCCTTCTGGTCCTGCACGGACTGCACGCCGTCACGGCCGTCGAAGGCGGTCGCGATGACCTGGTACTTCTGCGGATCCTTCAGCTTGATGCGGTACGACTCCTGCATCTGGTCCGGCGTGAGGGAGCTGGCCAGCGGGGAGTCGCCGAACTGCTCCTTGTAGTGCTTGTACGCCTGGTCCGACGACTCGTACGCGACCTTCTCGACCACGGTCATCTTCTTGAGGTCGCTGAGGATCTGGTCCTTCTGCTCGGTGGTCACGGCCCCCTTGGCGCAGTGGGGGTCGGACTCCGCGTCACTCTTGTTGCAGAGGAAGATCGAGACGTTGACCTTGTCGTACCAGTAGCCCTTCATGGTGCTCACCTGGTCGCTCATCAGCAGCGAACCGCCGAACAGGGCGAGGGAGAGGGCGACCGAGACGACGACCGCGAAGGTCATCGTCAGATTGCGACGGAGACCGACACCGATCTCCGACAGAACGAACTGGGCGCGCATGGCGTCTGCTAAGCCTTTCCGTGGACCGTCGTCAGTGCTGGTAGCCGTAGACGCCGCGCGCCTGGTCGCGGACGAGGCGGCCCTGCTCCAGCTCGATGACGCGCTTGCGCATCTGGTCCACGATGTTCTGGTCGTGCGTCGCCATCAGCACGGTGGTGCCCGTCCGGTTGATGCGGTCGAGCAGCTTCATGATGCCGACGGAGGTCTGCGGGTCGAGGTTGCCGGTCGGCTCGTCCGCGATGAGGAGCTTGGGCCGGTTCACGAAGGCTCTCGCGATGGCCACACGCTGCTGCTCACCACCGGACAGCTCCCCGGGCATCCGGTCCTCCTTGCCGCCGAGCCCGACGAGGTCGAGCACCTGGGGCACGGACTTGCGGATCTCGCCGCGGGACTTGCCGATGACCTCCTGCGCGAAGGCGACGTTCTCGGAGACCGTCTTGTTCGGCAGCAGGCGGAAGTCCTGGAACACGGTTCCCAGCTGGCGGCGCATCTGCGGCACCTTCCAGTTGGAGAGGCGCGCGAGGTCCTTGCCCAGGACGTGCACCTGGCCTTGGCTGGTCCGCTCCTCGCGGAGGATCAGCCGCAGGAAGGTGGACTTTCCGGAGCCGGAGGACCCCACGAGGAACACGAACTCACCACGCTCGACCTCCAGGGTGACATCCCTGAGAGCGGGGCGGGTCTGCTTGGGGTAGACCTTGGAGACACTGTCGAATCGGATCACGGATGCACCACGGGTCGCCGGGGGTAGGTGAGCGTGACCATACGCGAACCGGGTGCACGAGCGCAGTCGCCGGTCAGGGTTGAGCGGGGGTTGTGCGGGGCTTGTGCGTTTTTGTACAGGTCTTTTGCGCGGCCCTTTTGTACGGGCCTTTGTACGGGCACCCCGTAGGGGCGCGAGGAGCTGCGCGCCCGGCCCCCACCGGTCGGCGGCCGCGATCCCGACGCCGGCCGCCCTTCCGGAAGCGCCCGTTTCCCCGCCTAACCCGCGGAGCACAGGGCAGGATAAGGCGAGCCGCGCCGTTTCCCGCGGAACCTGGCACAGTGGAAGGGGAACGGTTGCGTTCCCCGCAGCGTTATGTAAACGGCGGAGGACGGCGCAAGGAGGGCAAGCGCATGACGTACGACCGATTGGTGTGCGCGAACTGCGCGGCGCCCGTCAGCGAGGGCCGCTGCCCGGTCTGCCGCGCGAACCGGGAGCGGTTGCAGCAGGAGAGCCCCTTCGCGGGGCTGAACCCGATGGCGCTGATCGCGCTGCTCGCCGTGCTGATCGCGGCGGTGGCACTGCTGGCGCACCAGACGGTATGAGTCTCGTGAGAGCGGCGGTGTGACCACAGTCACCATCCGAGGCGGTCGCCATGGCGGTCACCGTCTGAGGTGACCACCATCCGAGGCGGTCACCTTTTAAAGCATCCTTGATGTGCCTGACGCGAGAGGGGCCCGGAGCAAGCTGCTCCGGGCCCCTCTCGTGCTGCGATCAGCTGCGTCAGGCAACGGCGCCGCGGCCGTTCGCGAGGCGCGGCAGCAGACGGAAGCCGATACCGCCCGCGATCATCGTGGCGGCACCGACCAGCAGGAACGTGGTCTCGGCGGCACCCGTCTCGGCCAGCTGCCCCTTCTTGCCCTGGGCGGAGGTGTCGGACGAGGTGTTCGCGCCGGTGTCGGTCAGACCGGAGGAACCCTTGCCCTGCTCGACGGGCTTGGAGCCGCCGTCGGGGTTGCTGTCATTGCCACCGGTGCCGGTGCCGGAACCGTGCGTCGGGCTGTCCGTCGGGTCGGTGGGCTCGGTGGGGTTCTCGGTGGGGTCGGTGGGCTCGTCCGTCGGCGGCGTGGTGGGCGTGGCCGGGTCGGTCGGCGTGCTCGGGATGGTGGGCGTACCCGGGTCGGTCGGCGTGCCCGGGTCCGTCGTCGGGTCGGTCGGGGTGGCCGGGTCGGTGGGAATGCCCGTCTCGGTCGGGGTGGCGCTCGGGTCTCCGTCGAGCGTGACACCGACGTTGATGCCGGAAGCCGAGGCGGCACCCGCGGCAGTCAGCGAAGCACCGGCGGCGATCACCACACCGGCTGCTATGCGTGCCACGCGGATCCGCGTCTTCTTGGTCATTTGTTTGCTACCCCCAGTAGCTGATCGTCAATGGAGCAGCGCCCGGGGCCACGGCGTCACAGGTGGCTCTCAGCCCCCCGGTTCACATGCGCCCCAGAAATACGCATGCCACGCGTCACCATTCCCAGTTTTCACAGCAACGTCAAGGTCGTTGCGTACGCGATGTCCGGATCAACGACATTTGCCCGCCGTGCGGACATGTGACTGTGACGTAAAACCCAGAATTCCCCCACACAAAAGGCAACTGCCGCCCGATGGGCGGCAGTTGCCTTGTCGACAAAGAGGCATCGAGGTGATGTTGATACCTCGAACTACTTCTCCTGCTGCTTGCGCCAGCGAATTCCGGCCTCGATGAATCCGTCGATCTCCCCGCCGAAAACGGCCTCGGGGTTACCGACTTCGAACTCGGTCCGCAGATCCTTGACCATCTGGTAGGGGTGCAGGACGTACGAACGCATCTGGTTTCCCCAGGAGTTGCCGCCGTCGCCCTTGAGGGCGTTCATCTTGGCCTGCTCCTCCTGGCGGCGCCGCTCGAGCAGCTTGGCCTGGAGCACGTTCATGGCGCTCGCCTTGTTCTGGATCTGCGACCGCTCGTTCTGGCAGGAGACGACGATGCCGGTGGGGAGGTGGGTGAGGCGCACCGCGGAGTCGGTGGTGTTGACGCCCTGGCCGCCGGGGCCGGACGACCGGTACACGTCGACGCGCAGCTCTGACTCGTCGATCTCGATGTGATCGGTCTGCTCGACGACGGGCAGGATCTCGACACCCGCGAAGGACGTCTGGCGGCGTCCCTGGTTGTCGAACGGCGAGATGCGCACGAGGCGGTGGGTGCCCTGCTCCACGGACAGCGTTCCGTACGCGTACGGGACGTGGACGGCGAAGGTGGTGGACTTGATGCCCGCCTCTTCCGCGTACGAGGTCTCGTAGAGCTCGGTCTTGTATCCGTGGCGCTCGGCCCAGCGCAGGTACATGCGCTGGAGCTTCTCGGCGAAGTCGGAGGCGTCGACGCCGCCGGCCTCGGCACGGATGGTGACGACGGCCTCACGGGAGTCGTACTCCCCGGAGAGCAGCGTCCGGACTTCCATCTCGTCCAGCGCCTTCTTGACGGCGACGAGCTCGGACTCGGCCTCGGCACGGGTGTCCGGGTCGTCCTCCTCCTCGGCCATCTCGAAGAGCACGCTCAGATCGTCGATACGCCCGCGCAGCGCCTCGGCCTTCCTGACCTCCGCCTGGAGGTGGCTCAGCTTGCTGGTGATCTTCTGCGCCTCGTCCGGGTCGTCCCACAGGGACGGCGCGGCCGCCTGCTCCTCGAGCACGGCGACATCTGCCCTCAGCTTGTCGAGGTCCAGGACGGCCTCGATCGACTCCATGGTCGAGGAGAGGGACTTGAGCTCTTCGGATACATCGACGACTGCCACGCCTCCAGCGTAACGGCTGCCGCAAGCGAGGCTTGCCCCTCGTCCGACGGGGGCGACGCAGGGTCCCTCCGGGGGCCAGGGGCGCGAGGAACCGCGCGATCAGCCCCCACCGGCCCGCAGGCGAAGACCCACCAGTCAGCGGGCCAGGGGCGAAGCCCCAGCCTCCAGGGGCGCGAGGAACCGCGCGACCAGCCCCCACCCACCCGCAGCCGAACAACCCCCAGCCGGGGCCAGGGGCGAAGCCCCGGCCTCCAGGGGCGCGGGGAACTGCGCGACCAGCCCCCGCCCACCCGCAGGCAGACGAACAACCCGGGGTCTGGGGCGGAGCCCCGGGTCGGTGTGGGGGCTAGGGAGACGCCGGGGCCGAGTTCTTCGTGTCGTGCGGCGTCGCCCCCGCGTCGTCACCCGACGTGGCCAGCCACGTACCGACCCCCACCGCGGCGACAAGAACGACCCCCGCCACCCCCAACGTGATCCGACGTCGCCGCGCCGACGCCCGGTGCCGAGCCGACCCCGGCCGAGGCGCCCCCGCCGCCCGCGGCACCCGAGCCGTCCCGCGCGCCCCACCCGCCAGCTCGTCCGGCCCCGGCACCCGCATCGAGGTATGCGTGTCCCGGTTGGAGTCCGGCGCAGCCCCCGGCACCAACGGCACCGCCCCCCGCCGTGCCCGCGAGGCCGGCGCCGTCGGCTCCGCCGTCTCGCCCGCCTCGGGGGCGTCCTCCGCCGACTCCCCGTCCGGTTCGTCGACGTCCAGCGGCGGCATCCCCGCCAGCAAGGGCAGCTGCTCCCGCAGCCGCGCCCCCAGCTCGGACGCCCGCAACCGCGACGCCGGCGCCTTGGCCAGGCACTGCACGAGCAGCTGCCACAGCTCCTCGGGGATACCAGGGAGGGGTACGACGGTCTCCGTCACGTGCCGCCGCAGTACCGCACCGGGATGCCCGCCCCCGAAGGGCGTGAACCCGGCGAGGAGCTCGTACAGCACCGTCGCCAAGGCGTAGATGTCGACGGCGGCCCGCGGCGGCAGCCCCTCGATGATCTCGGGGGCGAGATAGTCCGGCGTGCCGATGATCTTCGTGGCCCGGGTCCGCCGCGGCGAGTCGATGAGTTTGGCCACACCGAAGTCCGTGAGCAGCGCGGGGTGCGAGCCCCCCGGGCCCAGCGGACCCTGCATGTCCAGCAGCACGTTCTCCGGCTTCACGTCCCGGTGCACGACCCCGGCCGCGTGCGCCGCCGCCAGCCCGTCCGCGACGTCGGCCACGATCGCGACCGCGGCCTCGGGCGCCAGCCGCCGTTCCCGGTCGAGCCGGGTGCGCAGATCCGTGCCCCGTACGAGGTCCATGACGAGCGCGAGGTCATTGCCGTCGACGACGAGGTCCCGTACCGCCACGACATGCGGGTGATCGAGCCCGAGCAGAGCCGTGCGCTCCTGTACGAAGCGGCCCACCAGCTCCTGGTCGGACGCGAGGTCCTCGCGCAGCAGCTTGATGGCGACGGGCCCCTCAGGTCCCTCGCCGAGCCACACCGTGCCGGCGCTGCCCCGCCCCAGAATCTGGTGGGCGGTGTACCGGCTGCCGATCTTCCGTGCCAAGGCTGCTCCTACTGACGCGTGTTGCCGCTAAAAGTACGCGCCCGAAGAGCCAACCTTCACTCCGGAGACGGAAATCACCCGTCAGATGTCGACAAATCCCCAGAGTCGTGGGGGAACCGCGAGGGATTCACCGGGAATCAAAAGGGAATTGGCGGGAGCTAATTCCCGGAACCGCCGAGATCCCCGATCCACTTGGTGGCGGTGTGGAACCCGTCCTTCAGCACACCCCAGTACCCCTTGGTCGTCCCGATCCAATGCTGGAGCGGGCTGAACTCCCAGACCAGCCAGCCGGCCACGAACAGGATGACGATCGTGAACAGGCAGCCCTTGAGGCAGCCGAGTCCCGGGATCTTCATCGGGTTGGCGCTGCGCTGCCGCGGCTCGCGCGACTGCCGGGGCGCCGGCGCCTCGGGCTGCTGCGGCGGGGGCGCGTACCGCTGAGGCTGCTGCTGGGGCGCGAGAGCGTACCCCTGCGGCTGCTGCTGCCGCTGGCGGCGCTGCGGCTGTTGCTGCTGGGGCGCGTACTGCTGCGGCTGTTGCTGCGCGTACTGCTGCGGCTGTTGCTGCTGCGGATACCCGTATCCGGGCGGCGGCTGCTGCCCCTGCGGCGGGCGCTGCTGTTGCTGGGGCCGCGCGACCTGTCGCTGGGGACGGCGGCGCAGCGGGTCCTGGTCGGGGTCGAGGTACTGGACCTGGGTCTGCTCGTTGCGGTCCCGGGCCGCGCGCAGCTGGTTCTGCCAGGGGTGCGGGTCCTCGCCCTGCCCCGGCTGTCCGGGCTGTCCCTGCTGTCCGCCCGGCTGGTGCTGGGGCACCGGCGGCATGACGGCGGTCGGGTCGGCCGCGCCGCGGTGCGGCAGTACGGCGGTGGGGTCGGCGGCACCGGGCATGCCGGGGGCGCCGGTGTGCGGCAGGACGCTGGTCGCGCCGTTCGGGTCGTACGCCCCGGGGGCGCCGTGCGGCAGCACCTGCGTGGGGTCGGCCGCACCGGGTACGCCCGGCACCGCGGGCGGCGCCGGGTCGGGGGCGAGCAGCGCGCCCACGCCCTCCGCGGCGGCGATCTGCGCGGAGTTGGCGTGCACACCGATGCCCTGGGCGACGGTGCGCAGCCCGCGGGCGAGGTTCTCGGCGCTGGGCCGCTCGTCCGGGTTCTTGCGCAGGCAGCGCTCTATGACGGTCCACAGGGGGTCCGGGACCGTGGAGGGGCGGCGCGGCTCGGCGCTCAGGTGCTGGTGCAGCACTTCGAGGGCGGACTCGCCGGCGAACGGGGGACGCCCGGTGACCAGCTCGTACAGCAGGATGCCCGCGCCATAGATGTCGACGGCGGACGTCTGCGGGCGTCCCTCGGCGGACTCCGGCGCGACGTACGCGGGCGTGCCGACGAACTCGTGGGTCCGGGTGAGGCCCGGGGAGTCGGCGAGCCGGGCGATGCCGAAGTCGGTGAGCATCGGGTGCATCTGGCCGCCGTCCTGCTTGAGCAGGACGTTCGCGGGCTTCAGGTCGCGGTGCACGACGCCGTCGGCGTGGCTGGCGGCGAGCGCGTCGGCGACCTGGGCGGTGAGCAGGGCGGCGGCGACGGGCGAGAACGGGCCGTTCTCGCGCAGGTAGCGGTGGAGGTCGGGGCCGTCGACCAGGTCCATGACCAGGGCGAGCAGGTCGCCCTCGACGACGAGGTCCCGCACCCGCACGATGTTCGGGTGGGTCAGGCGCAGCAGGACGGAGCGCTCCCGGAGGAACCGCATCACGATGTCCGCGTCGTTGGCGAGCTCTTCCTTGAGGACCTTGATCGCCACGGTCTCGCCGGGCTGGCCGGCGACGGCCGCCTCGGCGCCCGCGGTCTCCCTCTGGCGGGCTCGCCAGACGGTGCCTGTGGCGCCGCGCCCAAGCGGCTCCTCAAGGAGGTACTTGCTCCCTACCGGCCGCACGTCATGCGCTCCCTGTTGCTTGCTTGCCTGGTCCGTCCGCCGTCGTCAGCGTGCTGCGGCGGCTTCCGCCCCACTGTAGTGCCGAGACACCTGGCACTGGACTGTCGTCTTCCTGTGCTTTCCACTGCTTCCCATGAGCGCCTGTGGTTCGCATAAGCGCTTACGTACGCGTTCCCGTACATGTTCGATGGAAAGACGCTTGCATTCGGCTGTTGGTTGCCGAACGGCGCCCGCGGGGGCGACGTGACCGATCTCAAGCGGGCACCGGTCGGGCACTGGTCAGGCACTTTTACGGGCAGAGCCGACCAATCAAGATCACTTGCCGGTGGGTGGCGGGCGTGTTGTCAGTGCCAGGTGCGAGGATGCCTTCAGTACTGGCCGACGTGCCCGTGTGCGGTGGGGGAATCTGCGGTGGGGGGACCGCGGCACAGCCTCGCCCTCCTCGCGGGTGCCTGCGCGGAAGGGACCGCTGGCGGCGATGCAGATCCGGCTGACCGTCGTAGACCCGCTGGGCTCGCCCTCGGAGCCGCGGGGGCGGGCCGCGGCCTGCGATGTGCTGGTCACCGCTCCCGCCGGGACGGCGTTGGCAGCGGTGGCGGCGGGTCTGGCCTCGGCGGTCGGCGGTGAGGGCGCAGGCCAGCACGACCGCGGTCGCGAGCTCGGCGGAGGTCCCGTCGTGCTGTACGCGGGCGCCGAGCGCCTCGACGGCCAGCGCTGCACGCTGGGCGAGCCGCCCCTGACGGACGGCGCCGTGCTGTCCCTGGGCTCCCCCGCCGAACCCGGTCCCGACGTGGACGGGGTCGCGGCCCGGCTCCATGTCGTCGCGGGCCCCGACGCGGGCGGCGTCCATCTGCTGCACGGCGGCCGGATCGACATCGGCCGCTCCGCCGACGCGGACGTCCCGCTGGACGACCCCGACGTCTCCCGCCTGCACTGCGCGGTCACGGTCACTCCCGAGGGCCGCGTCTCGGTCGCCGACCTGGGCTCCACGAACGGCACGACGCTGGACGGCACCCCCGTCGGCACCCGCCCGGTCCGCTTCGGGCAGGGCGCGCTCCTGCGCGTCGGCGAGTCCGCCCTGCGACTGGCCCCGCCCGGTGGCGCGGATCCGGTGAGCACGACGCCCGACGGGGAGGGCCACGTCAGGGTCACCACCCCGACCGGTACGGCCGCCCGCCCGAAGCCGCCCACCGGCCCCGGCCCCACGTCGTCCTCCGCCGCCCCCGCCGGTCCCACGGCCGCCGCCGGTCCTTCCGCTCCTGTCGTGCCCCACGCGCGCGTGGGGGGCGCCTCCGGTGTCGGCGCGCTGCCCGTGCCGCCCGTCGGTGACACACATCACGGCTTCGGATCGGCGGAGTGGGGAGCCGCGGGTGGCGTCCCCGGAGCGCAGGAGCACGGCCCGGTCGTGCCGGAGCAGGGCCGGGCGCCCCGGATCGAGAGCAGGCCCGCGCAGCCGTCCGGCCCCGACACGTCTACGGACGGAGCCACACCCCGAGCCGCGGCCGGCCATGAGCCGGGCACCCGCAAAGGCACCCCCACACGGGGCACCGACGTACCGCCCGGTGTGCGCAGGCGGGGCGGGTTCGGCGCGTGGGCGCGTCGGCTGGCCGGCGGCCGGGGCGAGCTGCCGGGCACCGGACCGGGGGATCCGTACGACACGGACGGGGATGGCGGGGCGGCGGAGTTCCTGGCGGCCTCCCTGCCCACGCAGGCCCCGGAGAGCTGGCCCGATCCCGCGACGCTGCTGCTCACCGCGCTGGGTCCGGGACCCCGGCTGTGGGAGCGTGGCCCGGGCCACCCAGAGACGCTGACAGTGCGGCTGGGCACGGCGGACCGGGCGGCGCCCGACGGTTCGGGGCTGGTACCGGCGGTGCCGGTGACCGCGGGCCTGCGGGAAGTCGGCTCACTGGGCCTGGCGGGGCCGCGGGCGCGGCTGGCCGGGCTGGCCCGCTCAGTGGTCGCCCAGCTCGCCGCGCTGCACTCCCCCGACGCCCTCGACATCGTCCTGATCAGCGCGGACCGCTCCCGCACGGTGGAGGAGCGCACCGCCGAGTGGTCCTGGCTCGGCTGGCTCCCGCATCTGCGCCCCACCCACGGCCAGGACTGCCGTCTCCTCCTCGCCTACGACCGTGAGCAGGCGACGGCCCGCACGGACGAGCTCCTGCGCCGCCTGGAGGACCAGCTGACGGAAACGGGCGGCGCCCGGGGTGCGTACGACAAGGCCGATCGCGTCCCCGTGGACGCGCGGGGCGGCGCACGGCGCCCGTCCTGGGCCCGCGACGAGGACCCGACGGGCGCGGACCGGGAATTCGAGGGGCCGTTCACCGTGCTCGTCGTGGACGGGGACCCCGGAGGCGCCGATGTACGGGAGGCGGTGCTCCGGCTGACGCACGAGGGCGCGCGGGCAGGCATACATGTGGTGTGTCTGGCCGAGACCGTGTCCGCGTCGCCCGCGTCCCCGGTGACGGAGACGTACGAGGCGGCCTGCGAGGCGTCACCGGCGTTCCGGGAGTGCGGAGCGGCCGCGCTGCTCAGCGGGGACGTGGCGACGGCGTTGCGGCTGATGCGGGTGGGATCCGACGGGCCCGTGGGGCACGGCACGGTCGCCGCGGTGGACGCGGTGTCACTGGCCTGGGCGGAGCGTTTCGCGCGCGCCCTCGCCCCTCTCCGTACGGACGGGGCGCACGCCGATCGCCACGCGCGCGTGTCCGCGCCGCTCCCTCAAGCGGCCCGTCTGCTGGACGAGTTGGGACTGGCCCGGGCCACCCCTGCGTCGCTCATGGCCCGTTGGGCGGACGCAGCGGACGACACGGAGGCGGTCGGCGGCCGTGGCCGGGCCGTCCTCGGCGCCGGGCCGCGCGGCCCGGTCGCCGTGGACCTCCCCGCCGAGGGCCCGCACCTGCTGATCGAGGGCCCGCCCGGCAGCGGTCGTACGGAGCTGCTCCGCGCGATCGCCGCGTCCCTGGCCGCCGCGGAGCGCCCCGACCGGCTCGGGATCGTGCTGATGGACGGTCGGGACAGCACCGGGGGCCACGGCGCGGGCCAAGGAGCGGAGGGGCTGCGGGTCTGTACGGACCTGCCCCATGTCACCACCCACCTCACCGCCAACGACCCCGTACGGATGCGGGAGTTCGCCCAGTCGCTCAGCGCCGAGCTGAAGCGGCGGGCCGAGCTCCTGGGCCGGCTCGGCTTCGCGGAGTGGCACACGCGCGGCGAGGTGTCGGGCCGGATGGTCGCCCAGCGCACGCCCAAACCCACCCCGGGAGCGAAGCCCGGCCCGGCCTCTTCCTCCGCCTCCGGCGCCGCGGATCTCGACGCGCCCCCCAGTTCGACCCTGCGGCTGCGCCCGGCGGCTGCCCGCGAACGGACGGATCCGGGCCCCCCGTTGGCCCGTCTCGTCGTCATCATCGACGACCTGGACGCGCTGCTCTCCCCCGCGCTGGGTTCCCCGGGACGGCCGGCGGCCGGTTCGGTCGTACGGGCTCTGGAGGCCGTCGCCCGCGAGGGTGACCGCCTCGGTGTGCACCTG